>NZ_LZMJ01000037.1:0-221692 GCF_001665495.1 Rhodococcus sp. 852002-51564_SCH6189132-a | reverse complement strand
CGGCGACGAGATCCCCGACACCGGCGACGCGTCCACCGACCACCTGATCGAGGTCTACCGCACCCTGCGCGACGGAGCCTGACCGCATCCTGCTCGAGAGATCAAGCAGCCTTCGGATCGGACCAGGCCGTGGTGGTCCGGACCCGTCCGTGCGTGTCGACGAGACGCGCCGGCAGGTCGTACTGTTCGAGCCACGACAGGGCTCCGATGCCCCGCTGCAACGCCGTCGCCGCGGCCGCATGAGCCCACACCGCGTCGGGAGCGATGACGCTGACGAGACGCCACCGCTCGGGGTCGGCGACGTCGCTGGTGTGCGACGCCATCGCCGATCCGGCCGGCAGTTCGACCGAGCCCCGGTCCGGGAGCGGCACCTGCCATCCCCCGGCAGGCGCGTGCCCCGCGGTGGCCATCACGTCGCCGATGCGCACGAGCGCCCCGCATTCGAGCAGATTCGCGACGAGCGCCGCGGAGTAGTCGACGGTGTCGGCCACGGCCGTCGCGCCGAGTTCGAGACTCACCCCGAAAGGAGCGAGCACGATGTCTCCGTCGATCTGCACGTCGCGGTAGGTGGGGATGGGATGGATCGGCGGGATGGCTCCGGCATCGACGGAGGCGTCGTCGGAGTCGACCGGGGTGATGGTCCCGCCCGTCATGCGGGCCGCCCACAGCGCCGACCGCACCATCGATGCCAGTCGGGGGCTCATCGTGACCGGAGTGCCCTGCGCGAGGTTGACGGAGTGGATCTCGGCGTCGCCCCGGCGGCTGTCGCTCACCGCCTCGGATTCGGCGACGACGCCGCGCACGATCATGCGGGCACGGTGCAGTGCATGCGGCTCGGTCACCGCGAGTGCGATCTGCCGACCCCACTCCCACCATTCGTTGCTGCCGATCATGACGGGCTCCACCCGTAGTCGATTCCTCGCAGGACGTATTCCAGTATGCCCTCGACCTGAGACGGGTGACAGCGCCGCAGGATCGGACCCGCCCTCGTCAGACCCGGTCGAGGATCGCGGCGGTGTCCACGCCGGTCGGCAGTGTGCCCATCGCGATGCCCCAGTCGTCGTCGAGCCGACTGCGGCAGAACGCCTCCGCGACGGCGGGATGTCCGTGCCGGACGAGCTGCGCGCCCTGCAGGGCCAGGGCCATGAGCTCCACGACCCGCCGTGCCCGGTACTCGGCGTCCTCGAGGTCGGCGAGTTCCTTGCCGATCCGGGCGATGGCCGAATCGAGCCGCGGATCGGCACCTTCCGCAAGCCTGACCTCGGTGAAGAACGCCTCGACGGTGTCGGGTTGCCGCGCCATTGCACGCAGCGCGTCGAGTGCCGCGACGTTGCCGGATCCTTCCCAGATCGACATGAGCGGCGACTCGCGATAGAGCCGCGGCATGCCCGATTCCTCGGCGTAGCCGTTGCCGCCGAGGCATTCGAGGGCTTCGGCGGCGACCGCGGGTGCCCGCTTGCACACCCAGTACTTGGTGACGGCCAGCGCGATGCGGCGCAGGGCGGCCTCCTGCTCGTCCCCGGCGGCGCGGTCGGTGGCCCCGGCCAGACGCATCATCATCGTCGTCGCGGCATCGGACTCGACGACGAGATCGGAGAGGACGTTGCGCATGAGCGGCTGGTCGACGAGCAACGCGCCGAACGCCTTCCGGTGACGGGCATGGTGAACCGCGCGCAACGTCGCGACCCGCATGTTCACGGCCGAGCCGATGACACAGTCGAGTCGCGTCATGTTCACCATCTCGATGATGGTGTTGATGCCGCGACCTTCCGGGCCGACGAGCCAGCCGATCGCGTTCTCGTACTCGATCTCGGAGGAGGCGTTCGACTTGTTGCCGAGCTTGTCCTTCAGCCGCTGGATGCGGATGGCGTTGCGGGTGCCGTCGGGCAGGACGCGCGGGAGCAGGAAGCACGACGGTCCGTGCTCGGTCTGCGCGAGCGTGAGGAACAGGTCGGACATCGGCGCGGACGTGAACCACTTGTGCCCGACGATCGTGTACGAACCGTCGGCGTTGGGGGTCGCGGTGGTGGTGTTGGCGCGGACGTCGGAACCGCCCTGCTTCTCGGTCATCGACATCCCGGCGATCAGGCCACGTTTCGTGGAGGGTTCGCGCAGCCCGAAGTCGTAGTGCGGCGCGGCCAGCAGCGGCTCGTAGCGCTCGGCGAGTTCGGCGTTGTGGCGCAGCGCCGGGATCGCGGCGTAGGTCATCGAGATCGGGCACATGTGCCCGGCATCGGTATGCCCCCACACGTAGAACTTCGCGGCACGGGCAACGTGCGCGCCGGGACGCGGGTCGCGCCAGGGTGCCGCGTGCAGGCCGTTCTCGACGGCGACGGTCATCAGGTCGTGCCAGTGCGGATGGAACTCGACCTCGTCGACGCGGTGGCCGTAGCGGTCGTGGGTGTGCAGCACGGGCGGATACTCGTTGGCGAGCCGCCCCCAGTCCTGGGCACGGGCGGTGCCGGCGAGGGCGCCGAGTTCGCGGACCTCGTCCTCGGCCCAACTCGCCCCTTCGCGGCGCAGTCCTTCGAGGAGGGCGGGGTCGTCGGCGGCCCCGTAGGGCTCGAGGTCCGGTACCTGGTTGAACACTTCGTGGGTGGCGGGGAAATTCACGGCTTCACTCCTGAGTCGTTCCGGAAGGCAGATGCCCCGCCGCTCGCAGTACGAGGACGACGAGGTCGGGGACGGTGGATCCGGCCGCGCTGTCTCGAAGGCGACCGTCGGCCGCACTGTCTCGAAGGCGACCGTCGGCCGCGCCGGGGAGGCGACCGGTGAGCACCTCACCGACAGCCCCGACGAGCGCCGCGGCGGTGAGCTCGACGTCCTGTTCGGGGAATTCACCGGTCTCGACGCCGTGGCGCACGGCGTTCGCGAAGGCCGCTGCGAAGGCGCGGCGCAACACGAGTCGTTCGGCGTCGACCGCGGCGTCGACCGGTTCGGCGAGCAGGGCGTAGGCGAGGGTGGGATTGCGCAGCGCACGGCGAGAGAAGGTGTCGACCACCGCGGTCACCCGGTCGGCACCGGATCCGGTTGCGGCCGCGGACGTCACGGCCTCGACCTCCCGCTCGCACAGTTCCCGGAAGATCCGCACCATGAGATCGGACTTGTCGACGTAGTGCCGGTAGACGCTGCCGGTGGCGACGCCGGCCCGTTCGGCGACCGCCGAGACGGACAGTCCGCTGTATCCGCGTTCGCTGAGCAGAGTCACGGCGGCAGCGGCGATCGCCTCGCGCTGCGCGTCGAGTCGCTCCTGCACTGCGGGTGTCCGACGGTACGCCACACCAAGGATTGAACCTCGGTTCAGTGCTTCGGTCAACGGTCGGCGCTACGGTCGGGATTGTGAATCGCCTGAGCGTCGTGGACGAGATGTTCCTCCACCGCCACAAAGGAACCGGCCTGCCGTCGGTGATGCAGGGTCTGTGGCGCACCGACGAGACCGTGGACGCGACCCTGTTGCTGTCCCTGCACGACGTGCTGTCCGAAGGCCCGCTCGGTCGCCGTGTGGTCCGTCCCCGGGTTCCCGGCGCACGCCCCCGCTTCGAACCCAACACGCACGTCCATCCACTGCGCTATCCCGCGACCCCCATCCCCGACGACGACCTCCTCGCCTGGGCCGACGAGCACGCGAACGTGGACGTCGATCCCGAGCTCGGTCCCGGCTGGGCGGTCGCCGCGACCCGACTCACGAGCGGCGGCACCGCACTGTCGATCGTGTGCTCGCACGTCCTGACCGACGCGCGGGGATTCGTCCGCGCGGTCGCTGACGCGCTCGCCGACCGGCCGCGACGACCCGACCCCGGTCACCAATCCGACCTACGCGATGCGATGCAGTTGTTCCGGAAGGTCGGCAGCGGGCTGCGCCGCGTGAAGTACACACCTCGCACGGAGAAACCGCCCGCGCCGCAGACGGTGCACTCGCGACCGCGCACCGCGCTCGTCGACGTCGACGCGGCGCAGTGGAAGGCCGTCGCGGCCGCGGAGGACGGCAGCCCGAACGCCCTGCTGCTCGCCGTGTCCGCCGGTGTCGCCCGGCGCGCCCGCATCCCGTTCCCCGTGCGCATCTCCGTTCCGGTCGACGACCGGAAGGAGGGAACCGTCTCCAACGGCGTGTCGATGGTGGGGATCACCGTCGACGACGGCGACACGCTCGCCTCCATCCGGGCCCGCGCCGCGCACGCCTATTCGCAGCCGCGGGAGGGCGCGCCGCACAACATGCCGGCCGAGATCCTGCAACTCCTCCCCGACCGGATCGCCGCCCGCGTCGCGCGCGGTGCCGGTGAGCGGGACCTGTTGTGTTCCAACATCGGCGCGGTGCCCCGCGAGCTCACCACGCTGGGCCCGTACCGCACCACCGGGATCGCGATGCGCGCCATGCACCCGGGACTCGACACCCGGCCGGCCCGCACCACGACCCGCCTGTCGGTCTACGCCTGCCACACCGACGAGCGGTACACCCTCGCGTTCGTCGCCCTCGACGAGGAGCGCTTCCCCGACACCGCGACGCTGCGCACCTACGTACGGGCAGAGCTCGCGGGCCGAGGCCTCGAGCCCCACTTCTGGTGACGTCGACGGTGGACACGGCGGCTACCGTGACGCCCCGTCACGTACAGTGCGGAGCATGACGCCCGAGACCCACGTCACATTCGCCGACGGAACCGTCCGCGGCACCCGGCTCGGCGGCCTCCTCGCCTGGCGCGGCATTCCCTACGCCGCTCCCCCGGTGGGCCCGCTGCGGCTGCGGGCGCCGCAACCGGTCGAGCCCTGGACGGGAGTGCGCGATGCGACGCAGTTCGGAAATGCCGCCCCGCAGCGTCCGCGCTACGCCGAGACCGGTCGTCGCGGGGTGCGAGTGCGTCCCGACGAGGACTGCCTGACCCTCAACGTGCTCGCCCCCGCCGCTCGGGTCCATGCACCGCGACCGGTCATGGTGTTCATCCACGGCGGCGCCTTCACCCTCGGCACGAGTGCCCTGTCGGTCTACGGCGGCGAGTCGCTGGTCCGACGCGGCGACGTAGTCTACGTGTCGATCAACTACCGCCTCGGAGCGCTCGGCTATCTCGACTTCGGGTCCTTCTCCACCGATTCGGTCCGATTCGATTCCAATCTCGGTCTGCGCGACCAGGTGGCGGCACTCGAATGGGTCCAGCGCAACATCGCGGCCTTCGGCGGCGACCCCGACAACGTGACGATCTTCGGCGAGTCCGCCGGCGGCACCTCGGTGACGACCCTGCTCGCGACACCCGCCGCGCGCGGACTGTTCTCCGCCGCGATCGCACAGAGCCCGGCGCCGAATCTCGTCGTCACCTCCGACCGCTCGGCCGAATGGGGCCGGAAGTTCGTCGAACTGCTCGGTGCCGATCCGGATACCGCCGCGCAGGCGCTGCTCGACACCTCCCCCGTCGAACTCGGGCGGGTGGGATCGCGCCTCGGGGCGCAGGTACTGCGCGCGACTCCCGGTCTGCATCCCTTCGGCCCGGTCGTCGACGGCGATTTCGTTCCGCTCCAACCGCTCGAGGCGTACGAGACGGGCGCGGCGCATCCCGTTCCGCTCGTGCTCGGGACGAACGACCGCGAAGGTGCACTGTTCCCGAAGTTCCTCGACGCGCTGCCGACGAACCCTCGGCGGATCGACGCACTGTTCGCCGCGACCGATCCCGAGGCGAAGGATCGCATCACGGGGATCTATCCGGGATATCCGGACGAGCGTGCCGCGATCGATCTCGGCGGCGACCTCACCTTCTGGTATCCGTCCGTGCAGTTCGCGCAGGCACATTCGCGTTTCGCGCCGACCTTCATGTACCGCTTCGATCTCGCGCCGCGAGTGCTGCGCTGGACGGGCTTCGACGCGACGCACGCGGTGGAGTTGCTCGCGGTCTTCGACCAGACCGACGAACCGCTCGGCCGGGCGCTCACGGCACTCGGTGGGCGACGCGGCCTGCGGACGGCCGCCGGGGCGATGCAGCGCCAGTGGCTGAACGTGGCCCGGCACGGTGAACCACTGCCGTCGTGGCCACCCTACGACGAGAAGGACCGCGCGACAGTGATTTTCGACGAGGTCACGCGCATCGAGCACGATCCGCGTCGCGAGCGCCGACTCGCGTGGGAGGGCTACCGCGGGTACACCGCTCCGGCACCTGTGCAGTAAGCGCCGCTACTTGGCGACGGTGAGCAGGAAGGCCACGTCCTCGATGGCGCTGACGCTGTGCCGGACCGGCGGGATGATGATCATGTCACCCGCCGAACCCTTCCACACGTCGTTGCCCGCGACGAGCTGGAGCTGACCCGACAGCACCTGCAGGGTCGCCTCGCCGGGGCTGTCGTGTTCGCCGAGTTCGTGGCCGGCGAGCAACGCGACGACGGTCTGCCGCAGGTGCTTGGTATGCCCACCGAAAACCGTCTGGGAGCTGCGTCCGCTGCTGGACGTCGCTGCGAGTTTGAGCTGCTGCCGTGCCATGGCGGTCAAGGAGAGCTTGTCCATGTACCGCAGTATCGCTCAGATGCCGCCGCGAGAACTCAGCTTCGGGCGTACCGGATCCAGCGGAACCTGATTCCCTTGGTGGACGTCAGCCATTCTCCGGGATCCGCCACCCACTCGGGCCCGATCGGAGGTGCGGTCGCATCTCCTGCGACGTCGAGGTCGACCTCGGTCACGAGCAGCCGAGTCGCGAACGGCATCGCCTGCGCGTAGATCTGGCCCCCACCCATGACGACGACCTCGTCCTCACGGGCGAGTGTCAGTGCGTCCTCGAGGCTCATCGCGGTCTCGGCGTCCTCGGCCGACCACTCGACGTTTCGGGTGACGACGATGTTCCGGCGTCCCGGCAGCGGCCGGAATCCGACCGGGAGCGAGTCCCAGGTGAGCCGGCCCATGATCACCGGCTTGCCCATCGTGGCGTCCTTGAAGAACGCCATGTCCTCGGGGATGTGCCACGGGATGGTGTTCTCCCGGCCGATCACACCACCACGTGCCTGAGCCCAGACGAGGGTGACATCTCCCATCAGACGGCCACCGGCGCCTTGATCGCCGGGTGGTGCCGGTAGCCGACGACCTCGACGTCCTCGTAGCGGTAGTCGAAGATCGAGTCGCGCGGGTGCAGCTTCAGCGTCGGGTAGGGATACGGATCGCGGGTGAGCTGCTCCGTGACCTGCTCGATGTGGTTCGAGTAGATGTGGCAGTCGCCGCCGGTCCAGATGAACTCTCCCGGCTCGAGTCCGGTCTGCTGCGCGACCATGTGGGTGAGCAGCGCGTAGCTGGCGATGTTGAACGGCACGCCGAGGAACATGTCGGCGCTGCGCTGGTAGAGCTGGCAGCTGAGCTTGCCGTCGGCCACGTAGAACTGGAAGAAGGCGTGGCACGGCATGAGCGCCATCTTGTCGAGCTCGGCCACGTTCCACGCCGAGACGAGGATGCGCCGCGAGTCGGGGTTGGTGCGCAGGGTCTCGATCACCTGGCCGATCTGGTCGATGTGCTGCCCGTCGGGGGTCGGCCACGAGCGCCACTGCACGCCGTAGACCGGGCCCAGATCGCCGTCGGGTGCGGCCCACTCGTCCCAGATCGTCACGCCGTGCTCCTGCAGCCACTTGACGTTGGAGTCGCCGCGCAGGAACCACAGCAACTCGTAGACGATGGACTTCAGGTGCACCTTCTTCGTGGTGATCAGCGGGAAGCCCTCGGACAGATCGAAGCGCATCTGATGGCCGAACAGGCTCCGCGTGCCGGTTCCGGTACGGTCGGCCTTCTCCGCGCCGGTCTCGAGGATCAGGCGCATCAGGTCTTCGTAGGGCGTCGACACAGTCACGAGCGCAGTCTATCGGTGGCTCGAAGGTGTCCGTCGCCACCCGCGAACGGCCCGGCGACCGTAGCCTGTTCCCATGCCCGAGCTCCCCGAGGTGGAAGCACTTGCGGTGTTCCTGCGCGAGCACGCGGTCGGCAGCGTCATCGGACGCATCGACGTCGCGGCGCTGAACGTACTGCAGACGGCCGACCCGCCGATCACGGCGCTGCAGGGACGCGACATCACCGGAGCGGTGCGCTTCGGCAAGTTCCTCGCGATCGACTGCTCGGGGCTGCACCTGATCACGCACCTGTCGCGCGGCGGCTGGTTGCGCTGGCTCGACGAACCGTCGCAGACTCCCCCGAAACTCGGTCGCGGTCCGCTCGCCCTCCGCGTGCACCTGTTCGCCCCCGACGCGACGACACCGGCCTTCGATCTCACCGAGGCCGGCACGAAGAAGCGCCTCGCGGTCTGGATTGTCGACGATCCGCAGCAGGTGCCCGGCATCGCCCGCCTCGGCCCCGACGCGCTCGCCCTCACCCGCGACGAGTTCGCCGAGCTCCTGACCGACAGCACCTCGCGCCTCAAGACGTTGCTGATCGACCAGAAGATTCTCGCGGGCATCGGCAACGCCTACTCCGACGAGATCCTGCACGTCGCGCAGCAGTCACCGTTCGCGACCGCCGGACGGCTGACCGACGACGAGGTGACCGCGCTGTACGGGGCGATGCGGTCGGTGCTGACCGATGCCGTCACGCGCTCGGTCGGGCAGGACGCGGCGCGCCTCAAGGGCGAGAAACGGTCGGGGCTGCGCGTGCACGGCCGCACCGGTGAGCCGTGCCCGGTGTGCGGCGACACCGTCCGCGAGGTCTCCTACACCGACCGTTCGTTCCAGTACTGCCCGACCTGCCAGACCGGAGGGAAGGTCCTCGCCGACCGGCGGATGTCCCGCCTGCTGAAGTAGCGGGCACGCAGTGCAGGCCCCTTCCCGTCTCCGCGAAGAAGTCCGCATCCTCGCGCCGCGTTACTTCGCCTTCGTCATGGCCGGCGGAATCGTGTCCACCGGACTCCACCTCCGCGGTTTCCACCTCGCATCGGCCGTGCTGCTGATCGTGTCCGCGATCGGATACGCGACGCTGGTGGCCCTGTCGGTGTGGCGGTTCTTCGCGTTCCGCGACGAGGTCCGCGCCGATCTCGCCGATTCCGGACGGGCGTTCGGCTTCTTCACCTTCGTCGCGGGCAGCAACGTGCTCGGCGTACGCCTGATGATGGACGGCTGGCATTCCACCGCGGCCGTACTACTCGTGGGCGCGGCGGCGACGTGGCTGGTGCTCGGATATGTCGTCCCGTGGACCGCCGTGCTCGGCACGGCGGAGCGTCCCGTCCTCGCGAAGGCGAACGGAACGTGGTTCATCTGGGTCGTCGCCAGCGAGTCGGTGGCCATCGCCGCGGCCACGCTCCAACCGGTCTACCGCGAACTGGACCGGCTCCTCGCCGCCCTCGCGGTGTTCACCTGGGGCGTCGGGCTGTTCCTGTACGCGGCGGCCGGCGTCTTCGCCGCGGTTCGGATGTTGGAGTACCCGTTGCGACCCACCGACCTGACCGCCCCTTACTGGGCTCTTCGCGCTTGAGCGGGGTGCCCGGTAGTTGATGGGGCTCGTGGCCCCGACATGCTGTTGGTCTCTCACAACGCGACAACAGCGAGACCACGAGCATGAACGAGGGTACGTCAGTGCTGCTCGGGCTGGAGGACGAGTTCACCGTCCCGCAGCTCGAACGAATCGATGCCGACACGGTGCGTGTCGTCATCGAGGTCATCGACCCGGAGGGCGCCTGCCCCGAGTGCGGGGTGCTCACCTCAAGGATCAAGGAGCGGCCACTGGTTCGAGTCAAGGACTTGCCTGCCTCCGGCCAAAGAACCGATCTGTGGTGGCTCAAACGGCGCTTGGTGTGCCGCGAACCGGCCTGTGGGACAGCGACATTCACGCAGCAGTCCCGCGCTGCGCCGGCACGGTCGCGGCTCACGACCCGGCTACGAGAGAAGATCGGTTCGGCGATCGCGTCGGGCAACCGCGCCGTCAGCGAGGTCGCTAGCGAGTACCAGGTGGCGTGGTCGACCGCGCACCGGGCGCTCATCGCACTGGCCAACCAGTGGCTGCCCGAGCCGGAACCCACCCGCGTGCTCAACATCGACGAGACCCGCGCCCGGTCGGTGCGCTGGGTGCTCGAAGAGGCCGGCTGGACACGGTCGAACCCGTGGATGACCTCGTTCGTCAACGCCGACCCCACCCTGCCCGGGCACCTTCTCGGGCTGACCCCGGGACGCTCCGGGGCGTGCGTGATCGACTGGCTCGCGCTGCAGACACCCGCGTTCCGGGCCGGCATCGACCTGGTCGTGATCGACCCGTCCGCGCCGTACGCGGGCGGGATCCGCACCGCCCTGCCGGACGCGCGGATCGCAGTCGACAAGTGGCATCTCGTCGCCCTCGCCAACCTCATGGTCACCCAGGTCCGTCAACGGATCACCCGGCAACTGCACGGCCGCCGCGGCACCGCCACCGACAAAGTCTGGGCCAGCCGGCAACTGCTGCTCACCGGCTACGAGCACCTCACCGTGAAGCAAAAGGCCCGGTTCAACGCCGCCCTCGCCGCCGAGGATCCGACCAACGAGATCGCCGCCGCGCATGCCGTCAAGGAACGCCTGCGCCTGCTGCCGGCCGAACACCAGCCGCACCAGATCCGGCGCAGGCTGTACGACTTCTACGACGCCGCCGCCCGCGCCGACATGGAGGAAACCAGCCGCCTGGCGACCACGATCGACACCTGGTGGCCAGCGGTGCTCGTCGCGCTCACCGAGGACGTGACCAACGCCCGCACCGAGGGCTTCAACCGGATCATCAAGCAAAACCAAGCGTGTCGGATGCGGCTTCACCAACATGGACAACTACCGAAGGCGCATCATGGTCCACATCGCCCTCACCCGAGGGCAGAGACCAGCAGCATGAAATCAGCACACGCCCCGCTCAAATGCGGAGAGCCATTTATCTCTGCAGTAAACGCCCGGCCCGTCTTCGGCGCCTCGTGCCACACATGCCTTCCCGCTCGGGTTGCGGCGGGCCATAATTCGCCTTTCACGTGCCCGGCTTGCCGTCTTCGGAGCTGGGCCTTGACACCCCTGCACCGGGTACCCCCGCATCAGTACCGCACCTGCCGCTGGGCAGTCGATGCATCACCTGTCCGAACGGAATCGACCGGCCCCACGCTGATCACTGCTCCCACACCGCCGAAGCACTTCAACCGATCCGTCACTGCAGCATCATCGAGAAGCCGTCCTCGACACCGGCAGGTCCCGGGCCCGCTGGCTGTGATGTCTTCGCGCTGGCGGCGTCGGCGGGGAGAGGATTTCGCAGTGAGCAGCACCGCTCTCTCCGGGATCGAGGCGACCACCGAATCCGGCCCGCGGTGCTGCACGAAACCTTGGGGCTCCATCGAGCCAGTGGCAATCGGCCCGTGGTTGCCTCACCATGGAGCGGTGACTGCTAAGCGTCGCCGATCCACCGCCGATCCTGCCGAACCCCTTTCCGATGCCGAGCTGCTCATCGGCCTGGTGGTCTCACCATCCCTGAGTGCGATGCTCGGCCCCGAGGTCACCACCTCGGTGCGCAAGATTTTGGTGCAGCGGTATCCGGGAGTGCGCTGGCAACTGAAGATGGCCGAAGACCGGCTGGTCGATCCACCCACCGAGACCTTGGACCTGCTGGAGGCGGCCCGAAACCGCGTGCTGGAGGAGAACTGGGATTTGGCCGTGGTGCTCACCGAGATCCCCCTGAAGACCGGCCGACGTCCGGTGCTCACCCAGCTCAGCCCCGTGCACGGGGTAGGACTGGTCTCCGTCCCAACCCTGGGAGCCGTGCACGTGCGGCAGAAGGTGCAAGAGACCACCGTGCACGTGGTCGGGCAGCTCCTGGGCTACGACGCCGAAGACCTCAACGCCCAGCGGGATCTTGCTCGAAGAGCCCACCAGCTGTCCACCGATCTCGACGAACGCCCGGACGACAACGTCGTGCAGTTCACGGCCCGAGTGCTGAGCGGCAACGTGCGGTTGCTGCTGGGCATGATCCGCGCCAACCAGCCTTGGGCCTTCGTGGCCCGGCTCTCCCGGGCGATGGTCGTGGCAGCGGCCACCGGCATGCTGACATTGGTGGCCTCGGACCTATGGGTACTGGCCATGGCCTACGGGCCGGTGCGCCTGGTCCTGCTGGCGGTGATGGCGATCGGGGCGGTGAGTGCCACCCTGATCCTGGGAGCCGACTTGTGGGAGCGCCCACGGCGGCGAGCCCAACGTGAGCAGGTGATCCTGTTCAATTTGGCCACCACCGCGACCGTGGCCATCGGGGTTGTGGTGTTCTACCTCGGCTTATTCATCCTGTCCTGGGTCGGCGCGCTGCTGCTCATCGACGAGCAGGTACTGGCCGGTGTCGCCGGTCACCCAGTGAACGCTTTGGACTACGCGAAGATCAGCTGGCTCACCGCCAGCCTGGCCACCGTGGGCGGAGCACTAGGAGCTGGACTGGAGGACGACGATGTGGTGCGCGCCGCTGCCTACACCCGGTCCAGCACCTGACACAGCCCCAGCACAGAAGAAACTGAAACATCTACGCGTTGATGCCACGTCTATGCAGGTGTCATTGCCGGTCGCGATGACTTGGTGGGCTCAGCGCAGTGCGCTGCCTCGTACTCGGCGGGTGGGGCGTTGCCGAGGCGGGTGTGCGGGCGGGCGCTGTTGTACCTGTCGATCCGGGATCCGCACCGCCCTGCCGGACGCGCGGATCGCAGTCGACAAGTGGCATCTCGTCGCCCTCGCCAACCTCATGGTCACCCAGGTCCGTCAACGGATCACCCGGCAACTGCACGGCCGCCGCGCATGCCGTCAAGGAACGCCTGCGCCTGCTGCTGGCCGAACACCAGCCGCACCAGATCCGGCGCAGGCTGTACGACTTCTACGACGCCGCCGCCCGCGCCGACATGGAGGAAACCAGCCGCCTGGCGACCACGATCGACACCTGGTGGCCAGCGGTGCTCGTCGCGCTCACCGAGGACGTGACCAACGCCCGCACCGAGGGCTTCAACCGGATCATCAAGCAAACCAAGCGTGTCGGATGCGGCTTCACCAACATGGACAACTACCGAAGGCGCATCATGGTCCACATCGCCCTCACCCGAGGGCAGAGACCAGCAGCATGAAATCAGCACACGCCCCGCTCAAATGCGGAGAGCCCCTTACTGGGTGTCGATGGGAGCGTGCTCGATCACCGTCGTGGCGGGTTCACGGATCGTCGAGATGGACGACGCACCGATGGTCGACGCGACCCGCGGACTGATCGCGGGCCTCGCCGTCGTCATCTGGGTCTTCGCGACGTGGCTGCTCCCCCCGCTCGTCGCGGCCGGTTGGTGGCGACACCGCGTCCACCGGGTGCGGCTGGACTACGACTCGTCCCTGTGGTCGATCGTCTTCCCGCTCGGCATGTACGCGATCGCGGGGATGTATCTGGGTCGCGCCGACGATCTGCCACTGGTCGGCGCGATCGGCGCCGCCGAATTGTGGGTCGCGGTGGCGGCCTGGGTCGCGGTGTTCGCCGCGATGCTGCACCGCATGTGGGTACGGCTCATACGGCCGGTCGAGCGCGACCGACGGTGACCGCCCGTGCTCGGGCCCGCCCCATCCCGCCGTACCAGCGGACGGCGAGCACGACAGCCAGGGCCACAGGCCTGGTCGCCGGTGCGGCCGGCGTGGCCGCCATGACCATCGGGGAGAAGATCGAGCAGGCCGTCACCGGGCGACCGAACTCCCACGTGCCGGGCCGCGTACTCGCACGGTTGACGGGCGCCTCGGAATCGGCCGGACAGCACTCGACCGCCCTGAACTGGGCGATGCACTTCGGGCAGGATATCGCCCTCGGCGTCCTGCGTTCGGTCATGGCCGAGGTGGGCCTGCGGGGGCCGCTCGCATCGTCGAAGTTCACCGTCGTCCGTCTGACCAACGACCAGATCCTCGAGAACGCGACCGGCGTGGGAGCACCCCCGCAAACGTGGCCCCGTTCCGAGCTGGCGATCGACGTCCTCCACAAGAGCGTCTACGGCTTCGTCACCGGTGCCGTCGCCGACGCGGCGGTTACCGTATCGGTGTGAATGTCGAACCGCTGGACACCGGCACCGTGGCCGGTCACCTGCATCTTCCCGAGGGCAGTCCGCGGGGTGCCGTCGCGTTGACGCACGGCGCCGGCGGCAACTGCGACGCCCGGATCCTGCAGCTGATGTGCTCCCGGTTCGCCGATGCCGGCTTCCTCGCCCTGCGCTACGACCTGCCGTTTCGCCGTCGCAAGCCCAAGGGACCCCCGCAGCCGTCCCGCGCCGCGGAGGACCGCGAGGGTGTGTCCGCCGCGGCCGCGGAGCTGCGCGACCGCGTGTCCGGGCCCTTACTGCTCGGCGGCGTCTCCTACGGCGGCCGGCAGACGTCGATGCTCGCGGCCGACGAACCCGGCATCGCCGACGCCCTCGTCCTGCTGTCCTATCCCCTCCATCCCCCGGGCAAGCCGGAGAAGCTGCGCACCGAGCACCTGCCGAAGATATCGGTGCCCACGGTGTTCGTCCACGGCGACCGCGACCCCTTCGGTACCTTCGACGAACTGCGGGAGGCACTCGATCTCCTGCCCGCGGCCACGACTCTCATCGAGGTCACCGGGGCCGCACACGACCTGAGCCGCGCGAAGACGGATCCCTCGGAATCCGCCGTGTCCGCCGCGCTGCACCTGCTGGAAGAGAAGAAGTCATGATCGAACCCACCGACGTCGCCATCGACACGCTGCTCGCCGAGCTCCGCGACCGGCTCGACGATTCCGTCGACGCCCCGACGACCCTGCGCGGACTGCTCGAAGCGGTGCTCGTCGTGGGATCGGGTCTCGAACTCGACTCCATGCTCCAGCGCATCGTCTCCGCCGCGACCGCCCTTCTCGACGCCCGCTACGGCGCGCTCGGCGTGCGCGCCGCCGACGGTGGTCTGTCGGAGTTCGTGTACGTCGGGATCAATCCGACGCAGCGCGAGGTGATGGGCCATCTGCCCGAGGGCCGGGGCATCCTCGGTCTGCTCATCAACGATCCCCGGCCGGTCCGTCTCGGCGACCTGTCGAAGCATTCCGCCTCCATCGGTTTCCCGCCCAACCATCCGCCCATGAAGAGCTTCCTCGGAACTCCGATCATGGTGCGCGGCAAGGTTTTCGGCAGCATCTACCTCACCGAGAAATTGGGCGCACCCGAGTTCACCGAAGAGGACGAGGTGATCCTCAAGGTGCTCGCGATGTCCGCCGGTGTGGCCGTCGAGAACGCGCGCCTGTTCGAGGGCTCCCTCGACCGCGAGAGATGGCTTACCGCAATGGCATCCATCAACTCCCGGCTGTTGATGGGCGGGTCGGTGGACGAGACGCTGTCGATGCTCACCGGCCAGGTCCGCGAACTCGCCCGGTGTGCGGGCGCCTATGTGATGCTCGTCGACGGCCACCACGGCCGCCTGCAGGCCGCGTCCCCCGCGGCGCCGTGCGGGAAGGACAAGCGTTTCGATCTCACCGGATCGCCTGTGCTGAAAGCGCTCAAGAGCAGGCAGCCGATGCACCTCGATACCCTCGAGGGACTGCCACCGATGGAGCAGGGCGACGAAGGACACGCGGTGGTGCTGCCGCTGTCGGCGACGTCGACGGTCACGGGTGTGCTCGTCGCGACCCGCGAGGCCGGTACCGAACCGTGGGACGACGAGGACGTGGCCCGCTTCGAATCCATGGCGAACCTCGCGGCCGTGGCCCTCGAATTCGCCGAACAGCAACGCAAGAAGCGGTTGCTCGACGTGCTGGCCGATCGCGATCGCATCGCACAGGACCTGCACGACAACGTCATCCAGCGCCTGTTCGCCACCGGCATGAGTCTGCAGAGCGCGACCGCGGACGGTGCGGGTACCGAACGCGTCGTGGAGGTGATCCGCCACGCGATCGAACAGCTCGACCGGACGGTGCGCGAGATCCGCACGACCATCTTCGATCTGCACACCACCGGCGCGGCGGCGTCGAACAGTCTGCGCCGGAGACTGCTGGACGTGGTGGGCGACCTGAGCATCCACTCCTCGGTGGCGCCCAACGTGCAGTTCGTCGGACCCATCGACACGCTGGTGCCGATGCGCATCCACCCGCATGCCGAGGCTGTGCTCCGCGAGGGGCTGAGCAACGCGCTGCGCCATTCCCAGTCCGACAACATCTCGGTGTCGGTCTCGGTTCAGGACGACTTCCGGATCGAGATCCTCGACGACGGCACGGGTCTGCCCGACATGCCTCGCCGCAGCGGGCTGGCGAACCTCGAGCGGCGCGCCGTGCAGTGCGGCGGGTCGTGCGAGATCGGTCCGGCCCACCCGCGCGGCACCCGGGTGCTGTGGGCGGTCCCGCTCTGACGGAACGGGTCCCGCCCGCGTCGGACTAGGACGTCGGCTTGCCGCGCTCGTTGCGCAGCTCGGTGGCGAGCACCGCGGCCTGCGTGCGGCGCTGCATGCCGAGCTTCGCCAGCAGCCGCGAGACGTAGTTCTTCACGGTCTTCTCCGCGAGAAACAGCCGCTCGGCGATCTCGCGGTTGGTCAGGCCTTCACCGATGAGTTCGAAGACGGCGCGTTCCTGCTCCGACAGCTCGGCCAGTGGATCGGCCGTGCGCGATGCCCGGATCCGCTCCATGAGGGCGGCGGTGGCACGGCTGTCCAGCAACGAGCCGCCCTCGCCGACGGTGCGGATCGCCGAGACGAGGTCGGTGCCGAGGATCTGCTTGAGCACGAACCCCGAGGCACCCGCCATGATCGCGTCGAAGAGTGCCTCGTCGTCGGCGTAGGAGGTGAGCATCAGGGCGCGCAGACCCGGCATGCGGGTACGCAGCTCGCGGCACAGTTCGACACCGTTGCCGTCGGGAAGCCGGACGTCGAGCACCGCGACGTCGGCGCCGCTCTCGGGCACGCGGGCCAGGGCCTCGCCCACCGAGGCGGCCTCACCGACGACGGTGAAGTCGGGCACGCTGCTCAGCAGATCCACCAGGCCGCGCCGCACGATCTCGTGATCGTCGACGAGGAACACGCGGGTCATCTCGGGCACCTTTCGTTGACATGCTGTCCCGTCATTGTCCCAGGTGTACCGCGATACCCACGTCCTCGGGGCCGTTCGACACCCATCTGGGGACCTTCTCCCCCTGCCCCGCGGGCACCGCCCGGGAGACGCTGGAGGAGCAGAGGTGGACATGTGGGGACGAACGAGCCGACGCGGAGGATGTCGTGACTGTCGATGCCGGAACCTGGTCGCTCGGTGACACCGAGATCATTGCGCGTGCGGTGGTGGAGGCACCCTCGGTACACGACACGCAACCGTGGAATCTGCGACTGCCCGATCACAGCGCCGAACTGGAGGAACGCCTCGAGTTCGCCGAGCCGGGACCGGACCCGCTGCGCGTCGACCGGTTGATCTCGTGTGGCACGGCCCTCGCGAATCTCGAGCTCGCGATCCGGGTCCTCGGCAACCGATCGCGCACCTCCGTGCTGCCCGATCCGCAACGTCCGGAGCTCATCGCCCGGATCGAGACGCTCGGCTCGGGTACCCCGAGCAGCCGCGACCTGCGGTTGTACGCCGCCATCTCGCATCGGCGCAGCCATCGCGAATCGTTCACCGACATCCCGGTGCCGACGGCGACGCTCGCCGACGTCGTCGCCGCGGCCGGGGAGATACCCGACGTCGACGTGCGTCTGCTCGCCGCCGACGAGGCCGTCGCCCTGGCGCAGGTGCTCGCCTATGCGGCGGAGGCCCGCCGGCGTCACCCGCACTACCAGCGGGAGATGTTCTCGTGGACCTCCCACTGGCAGCCGCGCGGCAACGCCGAGGTGGTCACCACCTGGAGCGCGACCCTCGACGAACACGGCGCGGCCGGCGAGGCCATGGTCACGTCGGGGATCCCCGACGTCGATGCGCTGGCGGCGGCGATCGCGCGCGAATCGGTGCTGCTGTTCTCCGCCCCGTCCACCTCGCCGGCGGATCTGGTCCGGGTGGGCGCGGCGGTGGAGCGGTGCTGGCTCGCGGCCATCGATGCGCGATTGTCGGCGTCGGTCGTGACGCATCCGCTGCGGGTCGAGGACGCCGGTTCGCGCCTGGCAGAGATGCTCGACCTGCCGGTCGTGCCGCTGGTGATCCTGCGCGTGGGTTTCTGACGAGAAGAGAGATCGAGGTGACGATGAGCGCACCGACCGAGGATCCGATCGACGATCCGACCCGCGAGTTGTTCCGCACGGCCCTGGACATGGCACAGGCCGCCAAGGCCGGCAACGTCTCCGGGTGGCTGTCCGCCCGTTACGAGTGCGGGCGCGTCGAGGACGTCGCGTTCGTACTCTCGCAGATGCTCGGGGTGCTCATCGAGAACGGCGCGATCAGCCGCGGCGTGCATCCGGCCGACGCGTGGAGGGAACTGCGCGAGCGGGGCGTCGACGACTTCGGGTGACGCCCCGCATCGCTCCCTCGTCCGGGATCAGTCCTCGGTCTGCTTCGACCGGACGACGAGGACCGGACAGTCCGCGGTCTGGATCAGCGCATTGCTCGTGGAGCCGAGCAGCAACCCCTTGAAGCCGCCGCGTCCGCGGGTTCCGACCACGAGAAGCTGTGCGGCCTCGGCGTATTCGCTGAGCACTCGCACCGGCCGGTCGCGGGCGACGACACGTTCGACGGTGACGTCCGGGTACCGCTCCTGGTATCCGGCGAGACGTTCGGCGAGCACGATCTCCTCACCGGTCTGGATCCGGCTCCAGTGCGGGTCCTCCGGGACGGCGCCGAGCGAGGGCTGGACGCTCACGTCGCTCCACACGTTCACCGCGACGAGCGTCGCGCCGCGTGCGGATGCCTCCTCGAACGCGACCTCCACCGCGTCGCGGCACGAGACCGAGCCGTCGACACCGACGACGACGGGCCCCTTTGTCGGCGGCGCACCGTCGAAGGTGCGGCCCCGCACCACGACGACGGGCGCCATCGCGTGCGAGACGACCGCCGTGGAGACCGAACCGGCGAGCAGGCCCTTCACCTCGCCGAGGCCGCGCGAGCCGACGACGAGCCGGTCGGCGTGCTCGGCCTGTGCGATGAGCGTGGGAACGACCTTGCCTTCGAGCTGTTCGGTGGTGATCTCGACGTTCCCGTGACGGTTCTCGTCGATGATCTGCCGGGCGAGCACGGCCGCGTTGTCGAGCCGGTCGCGGGCCGTCGCCTTCATCTCCTCGTGGAAGCTCTGCGCGAGGTAGGGCTCGGAGTAGTAGAAGGCGGGGATGTGCACGACGGTGACGATGCGCAACGGCAGGCCGCGGATCGCAGCCGTCCGTGCCGCCCAGTGCACCGCGGTCGTGGACGCGTCGGATCCGTCGACGGCCACGACGATCGGCTTGTTCTCGGTCATCGCACGAGGAACCTTTCTCGGTGGGTCAGCCGCAGATCTGCCGCAGCTGTTCGATCAGTCGCACACGACCTGCGGTGTCGGCCGCGAAGGGGGTGACGTTGAGGGTGGTGACCCCGGCCTCCGCGAAGGCAGCGACTCGCTCCCGCACGAAGCCCTCCGAACCGATCAGGGAGATCGAGCGGAGCAGTTCGACGGGCACCGCCGCGGCCGCCTCCTCCTTCTTGCCGGCCAGGTAGAGCTCCTGGATGGTCTCGGCTTCCTTCGCGTAGCCGTAGCGGATCGCGAGGTCGTTGTAGAAGTTCTTGCCCTTGGCGCCCATGCCGCCGACGTACAGCGCGACCATGGGCCGGACCCAGTCGAGCATGTGGTCGACGTCGTCGCCGATGGCGAGCGGGGTCTGCGCGTAGATCTGCAGGTCGCCGAGTGCGGGATCGCGCTTGGCCTTGCCCTTCGCGATCGATTCGCCCCACACGTCGGCGGCCTTCTCCGGGTAATAGAACAGCGGCTGCCAGCCCTCGGCGATCTCGGCGGTCATCTCGACGTTCTTCGGGCCGAGCGACGCGATGATGATCGGGATACGTTCGCGCACAGGCTTGTTGATGATCTTCAGCGGCTTGCCGAGTCCGGTGCCGCGGTCTTCGGGCAGCGGGATCTGGTAGTACTTGCCCTGGTGGTCCACCTTCTCGCGGCGCCACACCTGCCGGCAGATGTCGACGATCTCGCGGGTGCGACCCAGCGGCGCGTTGTAGGGAACGCCGTGGAAACCTTCGATGACCTGAGGGCCCGACGCGCCGACGCCGAGCACGAATCGGCCGTCGGAGACGAAGTCCAGACCGGCCGCCGTCATGGCGGTGAGCGTCGGTGTCCGGGTGAACAACTGGAGGATGCCGGAGGCGAGTTCGACCCGGGAGGTCTTCGCCGCCAGATAGCCGAGCTGACTCACCGCATCGAACGAATAGGCCTCGGGTACGAACACGATGTCGAGGCCGGCCTTCTCCAGGTCGGCCACCTCCGCCGCGGTCTCCGCGAAACCTCCGCTGTAGTTCAGTCCCATCCCGATGCGCATGCGCCACCTTCGTCCCTGCTGCACACCCCCGTTCGGGGGCGCGATCGTCCATGTGCCCCGCACACTACCGCCGTCAGGAGGTGACCGGTCGCACCACCATCACCGGGCAGCGCGCCTCGCGCATGAGCGCGTTTCCGGTAGAACCGAGCACCATCCCCTTGAAGCCTCCCCTGCCGCGAGTCCCTACCACGACGAGCTGGGCTTTCTCGCTCCAGGACTGCAGATGGGCGCGGGGGCCGTCGACGTAGACCTTCCGGTGGACCGTCACGTCCGGATAGCGCTCGCCGTAGCCCGCGAGGCACTCGGACAGCAGGGAGTGCTCGTACTCCTCGAACGCGCGGGGATCGAAGTCGAGGGGCGACTCGTCGATCTCCCCGACTTTCAGGTCGCTCCAGACGTGGACGGCGACGAGGTCGACCCTGCGCCAGGATGCCTCCTCGAACGCCAGATCGACCGCTTGGCGGCTCGCGGGGCTGCCGTCCACGCCGACGACGACGGGTCGCTCGTCGGGGACGGGCCCTTCCGGTCCCCGCACCACGACGACCGGGCATTCGGCATGACCGGCGACGGAGACCGGGGTGGAACCGAGGAAGGCCTCCCCCATCTTGGTGCTGCCGGTGGCCCCGAGGACGATCATGCGCGACGTGCGGGACAGTTCGACGAGCCACTTGGCGCTTCCGGTGAGGGCGAGCTCGGCGGTGATCTCGAGGTTCGGCGCCACCGCCTCGGCGGTCTCTGCAGCCTCCTTCAGGAGTGCCTGAGCCTCGGCCTCGCTCCATTCGAAGACCTGCGAGGGGCGGAAGAAGGGAAGTTTTGTCCAACCCGAGGGTGCGAAGTCCACCGCGTGGACGAGATGCAGTGGGATCTTCCGGCCGGCCGCGGTGGCGGCAGCCCACCTCACCGCCCGCTCGGAGGCCGGGGAACCGTCGGCACCGACGGTTACGTGGTTGTGGTCGCGGGGTGCTTCACCGAGAGGTTTCACGTCCGTGAGGCTAGTCGGATCCGGTACGTCCGGATACGGACTTTGGTCATCACATCGGGATTCCTTCGGTGGCAATGCATTCCATCGACAGCGATGTGCGTCACATAAAATTGTCATCGCGGATGCGAATTTACTAGCGTAGGGCCATGCAACTCACCCGGTTCACCGATCTCGGACTGAGAGTTGTGATGCATCTCGTCGCCGGCCCGGCGGGGAGTATGCCTGGTACCAGAACGATTGCAAACCAGCTCGATCTGTCGTACGCACATACGACGAAGGTCGTCGCCCGACTCGGCGAGCTCGGGGTGGTGGCCACCCGCCGCGGACGCGGCGGAGGCCTGACCGTCACCGAACTCGGCCGCACGGCGAGCCTCGGATGGCTCACCCGAGCCCTCGAAGGTGAAGAAGAAGTCGTCGAGTGCGAAGGAGCGAAGCCGTGCCCCCTGCGTCACGGCTGCAACCTGCGCTCGAAGCTGCGTACCGCACAGGACGCCTTCTACGCCGCTCTCGACGACGTCACGATCGCCGACCTGGCGACCCCTGACGCCGGTCCGGTCCTGCTCACCCTCGAACCACCCACCGGCCGCTGACCCACGGCGAGGCTGCCGGTGCAGCCCGTCACGACACACACGAGGAGACACACCATGCCGCTCTCACCCGAATCCAAGGACGTCATCGCCGCGACCCTCCCGGCGGTGGGAGCCGCCATCGGCGACATCACCCCGTTGTTCTATAGCAAGATGTTCGCCGCCCATCCCGAGCTCGAACGCGATCTGTTCAACCGCGGCAACCAGAAGCAGGGTGAGCAGCAGAAGGCACTCGCCGGATCGATCGCGGCCTTCGCGACGCTCCAGCTCGATCCCGATCCCGCCCGTGTCGAGGCGATCCTGTCCCGCATCGCCCACAAGCACGCCTCGCTCGGCATCAAGCCCGACGAGTACTGGATCGTCCACAAGCACCTCTTCGAGGCGATCGTCGAAATCCTCGGAGAGGCAGTGACTCCGGAAGTCGCGAAGGCGTGGGACGAGCTGTACTGGCTGATGGCCAATACCCTCATCTCGATGGAGGCCGATCTGTACCGGGCCGCAGGTGTCGAGGCCGGCGACGTCTGGCGCACCGTCCGCGTCGCCGACCGCGTCCACCAGTCCGCCGACACCGTCTCGTTCGTGCTCACCTCGCTCGACGGTTCCCCGCTGCCCACCTTCCGTCCGGGCCAGTACCTCTCGGTCGGCGTCCGCCTCCCCGACGGCGCCCGCCAGATCCGTCAGTACAGCCTGTCGAGCGCACCCGCGAAGGGCGACTGGCGTATCACCGTCAAGCGGGTCCTGGAGACCACCGCACCCGACGGCACCGTGCTTCCCGCCGGTGAGGTGTCGAACTTCCTGTACAACAACCTCTTCGAGGGCGACGAGCTGGAGGTCACCACTCCCTTCGGCGATCTCGTGCTCACCGAGGACGACACCCCGATCCTGTTGGCGTCCGCCGGCATCGGATGCACCCCGATGATCGGCATGCTCGATCACCTCGCCGGCGTCGGCGACGAGCGTCCCGTCGCGGTCCTGCACGCCGACCGGTCGGTCGCGAGCCACGCCCACCGTCGCGAGCTCGAGACCCTCGCAGAGAAGATCCCGTCGGCCCAGCTGTACCGCTGGTACGAGGACCTCGGCAACCGCCGGCCGCTCGAGACGGTCCGCGTCGGACGCGCCGACATCTCCGATCTGCCGCTCGATCCGAAGACCCAGGCCTACCTGTGCGGCCCGCTGCCGTTCATGCTCTCGCTGCGCGAGGCTCTGATCGAGCGCAACGTCCCGGCCGAGAACATCCACTACGAGGTGTTCGGACCCGACAGCTGGGCGCCTGCCTCCTGATCGATCCGATCCGATCGCGGTGCCCCGGCCGAGTCGGCCGGGGCACCGCTGCATTCGCGGCTAGGCTGCACCCATGGACTCCGCCGCGGCTGTTCGTCACCCGGCCCCGTCCCCGCGTAGCCGATTTCAGGCACTGGGTAGCAGTGTCCTCGCGCTGATCGGAGTCCTTCTCGTGGCGGGCCTGGTCGCACTGTTCCCCGGGTCCGACGAGCCGCTCGGAACAGACGCTCCCGCCGACGTCTTCAGCGCCGCCCGCGCCGGCGAACACATCGACGCGATCGCCACCGGTCCACGACCGCTCGGGTCGACCGCCCACGCCGATGCCCGCGACCATCTCGTCGCAGCCCTGGAGGAACTCGGGTGGTCCACCCGCGTCGACTCCGGTGTCGGATGGATGGCGCGGTCCGGCGAGGCGACCCAGCGCGGCGCCCGCGTGCAGAACATCGTGGCGACACGAGCCGGTACCGATCCCACCGGCACCGTCGTGCTCGCCGCGCACTACGACACGGTCCGGGGCTCTCCCGGCGCGGGCGACGACGGGATCGGCGTCGGCACGGTCCTCGAGATCGCTCGTGCGATCGAGTCCGGTCCTCCCCCGCGGAACGACGTCGTCGTCCTGCTCACCGACGGTGAGGAGAACGGTCTGCTCGGCGCCCACCGGTTCGTGGGCACGGAGTCCGTCCGGGCGGGTCCGGTCGTCGTGCTCAACCACGAGGCCCGCGGGAACGCCGGTACGCCGACGACCTTCCGGATCACCTCACCGAACGGCGTCCTGATCGACAGCCTGGCGGGGGCACCGGGAGCGAACGCCGACTCCCTCACCGAACTGATCTTCGAGGCGCTGCCGAACGACACCGATTTCCGCCGCTTCGCCGAGCACGGCCACCACGCCCTCGACACCGCGATCTCCGCGGGATCGGCGTACTACCACAGCCCTCTCGACACCCCCGACCGTCTCAGCCGGACGTCGCTGCAGCACATGGGCGACACCTCCCTCGCGACCGCCCGTACGCTCGCCGGATCCGATCTCACGACGGTCGACGACGGCGGCGACCAGGTGGTGACGACCGCGCCCTGGGGACTTCTCCACGTGCCGCGCTGGGCCGAGGTCGTCGGGGCGATCGCGCTGGCCGGCATCGTGGGGGCGATCGTCGTGCTGCGGGTGCGCCGCGGCCAGACGTCGGCCTGGCAGGCCGGCGCTGCCGTGGCCGTGTCGCTGCTCGCCGCCGTCCTCGCGGCGGGCGCAGCGTGGCTGCCGTGGTGGATCGTGCAGACCGTCGATCCGGGCATGGCCGCGCCGGTCGCCGACGAGCCCTACCGGCCGGGTGTCTTCCAGTTCGCGGCGGTCGTCGCGGCCCTCGGTGTCCTGCTGGTCGCGCGATCGTGGTGGGGTCGCGGCCGTCCGGCCGCCGCGCTCACGTGCGGAGCGTTCACGCTCGTCGCGGTGCTCGCGCTCGCCGGTATCCCCTTCGCCGGTGTGCCGCTGACAATGCTCGTACTCGTCCTGCCGGCGGCGCTGGGTCTGCTGGTGGCGCTGCTTCTCCCACAGGACGACACGGTGTGGCCGCTCGTCGCGATCACGCTGGGCGCGCTCGGGTCGCTGATCTTCGGCCTGCCCGCCGTGTTGGTGTCGTTCGACGCCGGACTCCTCTACGGGGCACCGGTGGCCGGTCTGTTCGTCGCATTCACGTTCGCCGCGGTACTCCCGCTGTGCGAGCCGTTCGCGTCGACCAGCCGCGGGCTCGTCGTCTCCGCGACCGGCACGATCGCGATCGTCGTGGTGGGCACGCTGCTCGCCGGCTACCTCAACCGGGACGGGGCGACCGATCCCCGGCAGGAATACCTCTGGTACTCGCTCGACGCCGATCGGGGTGCCGCGGTGTGGGGATCGCCGGACGGCCCGAGATCCGACTGGAGCGAAGGGCTGCTCACCACCGGTCCCGAATCGCTCCCCACCGCCTTCCCGTGGCGGGAGCACCGGCCGATGTACCACGGGCCCGCTCCGGTCGCCGACCTCGAGGCGCCCGAGGTCGAGATCCTCGAGGACACGACCGGCGGAAGCGCCCGGAAGATACGACTGCGGTTGAGCTCACCGAGGAACGCCCAGGCTGTCGGGTTGTGGATCGACAACACCACCGCCCACGTCCACGGCGCGACGGTGGACGGCTTCCGCGCCGAACCGTCCGACGACTTCGGTTTCCTGTTCTGGGCTCCCGGCGCCGACGGGATCCAGGTCGAGCTGACGTTGAGCATGCTCGAGAGCCGCCTAGGCGTCCGCGTCGCCGATCTCGGTGACGATCTCGGCGAAGTAGCCGGCTTCGAGCCACCCGCGGATCGCGTCGTCGTCCAGCCGACGGTGGCCGTGACGCGGACCCTACAACTGTAGGGCCGTCACTCCCACTCGTGAGCGGGAGTACCCGAGGCCATGTTCTGCACGTAGTCCTTCATCATCCCGAGCAGGGCGGTGCGACGGTTCTCGCCGGCAGCCTCGCGTCGGGCCACCTGCCGTCGTTGCCACGCCGCCCCGGTCTGCCGAGTCAGTGCACGCCCCTCGACGATGCCGAGATAGCGGTCGCGGACCGCCGCCGACAGTCCGTATGCCTCGAGGCCCTGGTGCGCAAGCGGCAACAGGCACCGCAGCACGAGTTCGTCGGCGCCGACCCATCCGGTGCGCGGCCAGTACAGCTTCGCGTCGAGACCGAACTTCGCACCGAGCACGAGGTTCCGCTCGGCGGCGTCGAAGCTGAGGTCGCGCCAGAGCGGCTCGTCGGCGTCGGTGAGGGCGCGCAGCGTCCCGTAGTAGAAGGCGGCGTTGGCCATGGTGTCGAGGACGGTCGGTCCTGCAGGGAGCACACGGTTCTCGACGCGCAGGTGCGGATGGCCGTCGCTGATGTCGTAGACGGGCCGGTTCCACCGGTAGATGGTGCCGTTGTGCATCTGCAGTTCGCGCAGTTCGGGAATCCGGCCGGCGTCGAGTTCGGCCATCGGATCGACGTCCGAGACCTCCGGAAGGAGAGCCGTGAAGTAGTGGGAGTTCTCCTCGAACAGGTCGAGGACGGAGTCGATCCACCGCTCACCGAACCACACGCGGGGACGGACACCCTGGTTCCGCAGTTCGAGCGGACGCGTGTCAGTGGCCTGCGCGAACAACGGGATCCGGCTCTCGTGCCACAGCGCCTTGCCGGCGAGGAAGGGCGAGTTCGCCGCGAGCGCGACCTGCGCTCCGGCCAGGCACTGGGCGGCGTTCCAGTGCGTCGCGAAATCTTCGGGGGCGATCCGCAGGTGCAGCTGCAGGGACGTGCAGGCAGCCTCGGGGACCACCGAATTCATGTCTGCACGAAGGGTTTCCACGACATCAGTGCCGGGCAACGGCACACCGTCGAGATCGAGTTCGATGTCCTCGCCGCGCGCCGCGAAGATCTGCTCGTTGAGCGCTTCGTAGCGGGGATTGGCGGTGATCCGGCCCCGTTCGAGATCGTCGAGTTCGAGCGTGGGCAGCATGCCGATCATGACCAGCTGCGCGTCGTGCAGGTGCATCCGCTCGTCGGCGCGCCGCAGCGACGACCGCAGCGACTCTTCGAGTTCGAAGGGTTCGTCGCCGGTGAGACGTCGTGGCTCGACGTTCATCTCGACGTTGAACTGGCCGAGTTCGGTCTGGAAGACCGCGTGATCGTCGATCGCCTGGAGTACCTCGAGGTTCGACATCGCGGGCGACATGTCGTCGCGGACGAGGTTGAACTCGATCTCCATGCCGAGATGCGGTTCGGGTGACGAGTGCACGTCGACGAAGACGTCCTCTCGAAGCATCCGCTCGAGCGCCTTCATGCAGTCGCGAACCTTGCTCCGGAACATCCGCCGGTCTTCCCCGGTGAACGAACGTGCGGATATCTCAGCTCCCAATGGAACCCCCGGGTCGGCGCGCGGTCTGTCGAGCCAAGCCTAGCGCGCGCTCATGCTGGCGGTGGGATCGACGGCGTGCCGTCGGGTGGGATCGAACACTGCGGTGGGATCAGACGGCGCGGTAGCCGCCCCAGTCGGTGACGACGCCGCGATCGCTCAGCCACGCGTTGGGGTTGATCTTGGTTCCTTCGGTGTCCCAGACCTCGAAGTGCAGGTGCGGTCCGGTGGACCAGCCCTCGTTGCCGACGGTGGCGATCTGCTGGCCGGCGTTGACACGCTGACCCGCCGAGACCTGGTAGGTGCTCACGTGACCGTAGACGGCGGTGGTGCCGTCGTCGTTGAGGACGCGGACCCACTGGCCGAAGCCGGAAGCCGGTCCGGCGTCGAGGACCGTGCCGTTGGCCGCGGACTTGATGGGCGTTCCGATCGGGGCTGCGATGTCGATGCCGCCGTGGTGGGCGCCCCAGCGCGGACCCCAGTCGGAGGTGAGGGTGCCGGAGACGGGCTGGACGGCGGAGGGAGAAGCCGGGTTGAGCTGGTCGAGCCAGCTGGGACCCGAGAACTGATCGAGGAAGCCGGTGACCTCGGCCGGAAGCTCGGGTGCGTCCTGCTCGGCCGGGGTGGTGATGCCGGGGATGGCCGGGATCTCGACACCCTCGGGCAGCAGGCCCGCGGGGAGCTCGAAGGGCAGGCTGGGCGCGGGGGCCTCGGCCTGGACGTGGTCGTGGCCGGGATGCGCGGCAGCGGTGCCGGCGCCGATCTGCGAGCCGACGGCGAAGAAGGCGCCCGTGGCAGCGGCGACGGTGGCGGCCTTGACCGGAGCGGACGTACCGGTGGGTTCTACGCGGTGACGGCCCTTGCCGGAGAAGGGCGCGCCAATCGTCTCGAGGTCGAATGCTTCGTCTTCGCGTGTGCGCTGATGGCGTCCCACAGTGTGTCCCTTGTTTCGTCCCGACTTCGACCGGGTATCCCCCCGGCCGCTCCTGGCGACCCAAGGTAACAAAACGGTATAGGGAAAGGCCAGTGTTACCTTTCCTTGATCTCAATCGGCGGGAACATGCAGGTCGTACGCCCGGCCCCGAGAGCCTAGAGAACGGGCGCTTGGTTACGGCACGCGCCCGGCGGCTACACTCACAACGCGCCAAGGTCGGCTTCGCCCGGCCGGACGCCTCCGTAGCTCAGGGGATAGAGCACCGCTCTCCTAAAGCGGGTGTCGCAGGTTCGAATCCTGCCGGGGGCACACATCGGGTCCGCCGGCTCCGCGAGCACTCCCGGACCCCACCCCCGGAACGTCACGGGCACCGTCCCGTCCACGCATCACAGTTCGATCTAGTCAGCCCTCCACCGTTCGCGCGACAGTTAGCATCCACAACGACGCCGCTCGACGACGACGGAAATCGAGGACCCCGCATGGACATTCGGCCTCGTGCCCGACATCTCGCCGTGATCGTCTCGGCGGCGGTCCTCGGATTGTTCGTCACTCCCGCTCCCGCAGGAGCCGGGGGAGTCTCCGGCCTGGTCGAAGGACCCGCTCATCCCGTCGGGGCGGGCAACGCCCGCACGTACGTCACCGTCGACGAGGCGGGCACGCCGGCCACCATCGGGGTGCGACTCGATGCGGCGGCCCTCGACGACCTGCCCGGTGCGCTGCTGCCGGTCACCGAGGCCTACGTGCTCGAGTTGCCCGAGGAGGCGGCCGCCACCGCGTTCGACCACGTCACGGTCGACTGGAACTCGCACGGCCACGACCCCCAGCACGGCTTCGACGTCCCGCACTTCGACGTCCACTTCTATCTCCTGGATCGGCCCACGGTGGAGTCGATCCATCCCTTCGCCCCCGGCTACATCCCGGCCGCGGCCCGCGTGCCCGACCCGCGTTACATACCGGAGGGGTACGCACCGTCCGGGGATCCGCTGACGTCGACCGTCGCGGGCATGGGACTGCACTGGGTGGACACCACCGAGTCGGAGCACGATCCGGCGGCGGGACACCACCTCACCGAGACCGTGCTCTACGGCACGTGGGACGGACGGCAGGCGTTCATCGAACCCATGCTGAGCCGGGAGTGGCTCGCGACGCGGCCGGCGCACCACGAGGAACTCCGACTGCCCGAGGCGTACCACCGCGAGGGCCTCTACCCCACCACCTACTCCGTGTGGTGGGACGAGGCGTCGCAGACGTACACGGTCGAACTCGGTGGGCTCACGATGCGCGAGGCGTCGTAGGCCGGTCGGTCGAGCGGAGGCTCAGTCCAGCGGGGAGACGCGGATGAGGTTCCCGTCCGGGTCCGAGACCACGAACGTCCGCCCGAACACCTCGTCGTGCGGCGCCTCCACGACCGTCACCCCCTTACCGGCCCACTCGTCGTGGATCGCATCGACGGCGGCGGTCGAGCCCGGCACCATCAGGCCCACCTCGGAGAACCGCGGAGCGGTCGCATCCACGGTCTCCGCGCGACCCGACCACAGTGCGAACAGCACTCCCGGCGCCACTTCGAAGGAGACGTAGCGCGGGGTCGTCATCTGCGGGGTCATGGCGAACAGGTCGCTGTAGAAGCGGGTCGCGCGTTCGACGTCGGTCACGTAGATCAGGAACAGGTTGGGCGACGACACGGTCATCGGTCCCTCCTTCCGGTAGGCGGTGAAGGCTTCGAGGACTACCGTGACACCGAAACCCGACAGTTCCTGTCGTGTTTTCGAAAGGAGATCGCGCATCCGATGAACCGGCCGCAGCGGTTGCTGAGCATGCTGGTCGTCCTGCAGGCCCGCAGCCGGGTCACGGCCGCCGAACTCGCGGAGGAGTTCGGCGTCTCCGAGCGCACCGTGTTGCGCGATGTGGAAACGCTTGCTGCTGCGGACCTTCCGGTGGTCGCCGAACGCGGCAGATACGGCGGCATCGTGATGCTCCCCGGCCGGCAGACCGACCTGAACCGGCTCAACGCGTCCGAGGTGGATGTCCTGCGCGCCCTGGGTGTCGACATGGGCCGGGCCCGCCAACTCGGTGTCGACGCCGCCGCGCGGGACGCCGTCCACAAGCTCACCGCACGCGCCCGGCGCACGCCCTCCACCGCACGCGAGAACGACCTGCTGCCACTGACCGAGGTGGTCACCGTCGACAATCGGGGATGGTTCGCCACCGAGGACCGGGCCGACGTCGCTGCCCTCACCCGCGACCTGCGGCGCGGACGGCAACTCGCCATCACGTACCGGTCGAGCGGACATCGCGACGAACGCGAGATCGTCGTCGATCCCTACGGTGTGCTCTCCCGCGCCGGCCGTTGGTATCTCGTGGCGGACGACGAGGGGCGACCACGACTGTTCGCACTGACCCGCCTGAGTGCGTGGACAGTGCTCGACCGGCCGCGCCGCCTGTCCCCCGGCCGCACCCTGCCCGCCCTGGCACGCGAACTCGGCGACGCACTCGAACGACGCGAGGACGTCGTCGTCACCGCCGATCTCGCGGCGAACCGCCTCGATCTCGCCCGGCGCATCCTCGGTGCCCGCCTGCGCGGGAGCACCGCAGGGCCGCGACCGGACGTCTCGCGGATCACGGTGGCCTACGACTCGATCGACGGTGTGCGGCAACTGCTGCAGTTCGGTGAGCACATCGAGATCGTCGGGCCACCCGAGGCACGGAACCTCGTGGCGGAACTGGCCGAATCCCTCCTCCGCCGTCACACCGCGCATCGCCGCCGCGAGTGAACTCCCGCTGATCCGAACCCTGTTCCGCTCGGACCGGGCTTCCTATCGTGGGGAGATGCTCGACGCCCACCTGCACATCATCGATCCGCGTTTCCCCCTCGTCGAGAACGACGGCTATCTGCCCGAACCGTTCACCGTCGACGACTATCTCGCGCGGGTCGCGCATCTGGGTGTCACCGGAGGCACGGTGGTGTCAGGGTCGTTCCAGGCCTTCGACCACGGCTATCTCCTCGACGCGCTCGACCGGCTCGGGCCCACTTTCGTCGGCGTCGTACAACTTCCGGCCACCGCCTCGGACGACGAGATCACCCGGCTCGACGCGGCGGGAGTGCGGGCCGTGCGATTCAACGTCCGCCGTGGCGGATCAGCGGCACTGTCCGACCTCGACCGGCTCGCCCGGCGGGTCCACGATCTCGTCGGCTGGCACGCCGAGTTGTACATCGATTCGCGCGATCTGGCCGAGCTGCACACCACGATCGCGGCACTGCCCTCCGTCTCCGTCGACCACCTGGGACTGTCGCAGGACGGCTTGCCGTCACTGTTGCGGCTGGTGGAGAGCGGTATCCACGTGAAGGCAACAGGGTTCGGGCGCGTCGATCTCCCGGTGGCCGACGCGCTTCGCGCCGTTGCCGATGTGAGTCCCGGGGCACTCGTGTTCGGCACCGACCTGCCGTCGACCCGCGCACCGCGACCGTTCCGGGACAGCGACATCACCCTCGTCGAGGACGTGTTCGGCGACGAGCTCTCCGACGCGGTACTGCGCCGCAATGCTTCCGAGCTGTATCGGATCGAGACCGAAACCGCTCCTGGGTCTTCGGTGTCTCGATAGACTCACGCTCGTCATCGGTGCGCGGGACGCGCCGCGGTGTTCCTCGCTGCGGTCGGCTCCCGGACGTGACCTTCCCTTTCCGAGGAGCAGCACCATGCCTGCACTGCGAATTCCACGTCGAGTTCTCGCCCTGGCGGCACCCGTCGCCGCCGCAATCGCATTCACCGGTGTGGCCACCGCTGCACCCCCTCAGCCTCTGGGCACGGCGATCACCATCGGCTGCATCAACCAGGGCAGCCTGGCGTCGTTCACCTCGGTCACGGCGCAACCCGGACCGGACGAGGGCATCCCCGGCGGCCACGTCCTGTTCTCCACACGGGAGGCCCTGTGGCCGGTCCCGGCAGCGGGGCAGGTCAGCGTCGCATGGCTCAACCGCAACAACGGCCGCACCGGCATCGTCGATCTGGTCGGTGCGTACCCGAACCTGTCGACCCTGGTCGACACCGGTCCGGGCGAGGTCGTGGCGACGGTCTTCGGTTCGGTGAATCTCGGCAGTGGACCGCTGTGCAACTCGACCCCCGCAGTCGGCAGCGTCGTGGTGCCGTGACGCCCGGACGAGGCATCCGGCCGAGTTGTGCCGTATGCCTCGTCACCGAGGTGGTGCCGGATGCGTCGTCACCTGGGTGAATACATGATGATGGCAACGCCGGCAAGGCACACGAGCGCGCCCGCGACATCCCACCGATCCGGCCGGAAGCCGTCCATCACCATGCCCCACACCAGGGAACCCGCCACGAACACACCGCCGTACGCCGCGAGGATGCGACCGAAGTTCGCGTCGGGCTGGAGTGTGGCGACGAAACCGTAAGCGCCGAGAGCGATCACGCCCAGGCCCATCCAGATCCAGCCGCGGTGTTCGCGCACGCCCTGCCACACCAGCCACGCGCCGCCGATCTCGAACAGGGCGGCAACGGCGAACAGCAGCAACGACTTCAGCACGGTCACGAGGTGTGACTCTAACCCTGCGACGCCTTGCCCAGCTCGATGCGGCGCACGGAGTCCCCCCGCACGAGGATCGTCACGAGGGCCCGGCGTCCCGGAGGCAGGACCCGCACCGTGACGGAACCGTGTGACACCGAGTCGAGTTCGTCGGCGACCGCACGGCGGAGGCGGGCCTGTTCGTCGGGGTGTACCCCGTCCAGGCCGTGATCGTCGAGCATCACCACGTCCACGCCTCGTCGGCGCGCGGCGTCGGCCGCCTCGACGACCTGGGGGTCCTGCACGGCCGGCGCTCGAAGCCCGTCCCGCAGACGTGCTTCGAGCAGCACACCGGTGCGCCGCTCCCCCGCGTCGAGCAGCTCCCCGGTCGCGATGCGTTCGAGCAGGGGCCGGGCCAGGGAGTCGAGCCGGTCGAGCTGCGCGTCGCGCTCCTCGAGCGCTGCAGCCGAGGCCGCCTGTTCTGCGCTGCGTTGCAACGACATCGCACGCAGCAGGTAGATGGATCCGGCGAGGGGTCGCAGGGTGAAGGCGAAGAAGGTGGACATGAGGACCGGGGCGGCGTTGACGAGCGACAGCGACAGGCCGGAGCCGATCCCCTGTCCAGTGGCGTAGGTCCAGAAGGTCGCGGTCGCGATCATGCAGGCCAACCCGATCCACGCCGCGAGCGTGCGTCCGCGCACGCACATGAAGGTGAAGACGACCGTGGACATCCCGAGCGGCCAGGTCGCGATGCCTCCCGGAGACGGCACCGGCAGCACCGAGAACACGAGCGCCGACGAGACCGTCCCGGTGGCGGCAAGCAGGATCGTCGCCGGCATCGGCAGCGGGTCGCCCGGAACGGTGATGAGGGTGAACGCCGCGAACGTGCACACGAGCACGGCGAGGGCGGGAGGCCAGCTCGCGGACGTGTGCTCGGCCCCGAACGCCGCCAGCACGAGGCAGACCAGGGCATAGAGGCTCACGAGCACACGTGCGGCGGTGGTGCGCATCCCCAGCAGGTCGCGCACGTCGCGGGTAGGTTCGACGGTCACGGCGCGCGACGCTCGGCCGGATCGCACCAGTGCAGCGTCACCGTCGTGCCCGCGGGACCCGAGGTGATCTCCGAGTCGCCCCCGGCCATGCCGCGCATGCGTCCGTGGATGCTCGCGCGGATGCCCATCCGGTAGGGGTCGATCTGGGCGGGGTCGAATCCGTGGCCGTCGTCGCGGACGACCACCCGGACCGATCCGGGCCCGAGGTCGACGTGCACGGCCCGCTGCGTGCCCGGGCCGGCGTGGCGCACGCTGTTCCGCACGGCCTCGGCCAGTGCGGCTGCGACCGCTCTGATCACGTCGGCCGGGTAGTGCGGTCCGGCATCGGTGCTCGTCGTGGTCGTGAACTCGACGTCCTCGTCGACCTCGGAGGCTGCCGAGCGGAACTGGGCTGCCACCCGGTCGGCGTCGAAGCTGCTCTCGGTGTCGTCGCCGCGCCGCAGGGAGTCGAACATCTCCAGCGCACGACGGGCCTGGGCCGCGACGGGACCGTCGGATGCGCCGCGACCCGAGGCGAGCAGAGTGGACATCACCCGGTCGTGGACGAGTGCATCGAACCGCTCGCGTTCGACCGTCCTGGCCGCGGCCGCCGCTGCTGCGACGACGGATCTCTCCGTGTCCGCGACAGTGGAGTCGAGGACGTCGCCCGTGCGGAAGGCGACGATCGCCGCGGCGGCGAAGACCCCGCAGAACATGAGCGCGAACGCGAGTTCCGGGACGAAGCGGTATCCCGTCGTGGTGTTCACCAGCAGATAGTTGGTGGTCTGCACGACGAGCACCACCACCGTGAGGTAGGCGAGCGCCGTCCGCGGCCGCCACGCTGCCGCCGCGGACAGTGTTGCGTACCGCCTCGGCGAGGGCAGCGGCGGTCGCGCGCGCGGGTTCGGGTGGGAACGCAACGTCGCCGGATCCCGGGGCGACACGGCCGGTGAAGACGACATCCTCGTCGGCCTCGGTCGCCGCCGATCGGAGCCGCGCCACGACCGCGGCGGCGTCGAGCGCCGACTCCCGATCGGTGCCGCGCCGCAACTCGTCGAGTTCGGCGACCGCTCGTTCGGCCTGCTCGACGAGCGACTCTCGGGGTGCGTTGCGTGACACCGCCAGCAGGGTGGACATCACGCGGTCGTGGACCAGGGCATCGAACCGTGCGCGCTCGGCGTTCCGTGCTTCCGCTGAGGCCGCGGCGGCCGCCGTGGCCTGGGTGGCAGCGATGGTCTCGTCGAGGGTGCGGCCGGTGCCGAGTCCCACCACCGCGGCCGCGAGGAAGACCGTGCAGAAGACGAACGCGAACGCCAGGTCGGGTGCCAGGAAGTATCCGAAGGGGGCGTCGCGGACGAGGTGATTCGCGCACTGCGCGAGCAGAACCACGAGGATCATGTGGACGAACGCCCGCCGGGGTCTCCACGCGACCGCCGCCGCGAGCGACGCGAGGCCGGGAAAGGCAGTGAACCACAACGACTGGTCCTGCGGGATCTGCGTCCCGTTCCACGCCACGAACCACAATGCGACCATCACGACGTAGGCGAGCGCATTGACGGTCGCGGTCCGCTGCATCCACACCGTGCCGCGGAACGAGGCGAAGCCCAGCGCGACCCCGGATCCGAACATGAGGACGGCCGCGGTGGGAGTCCACCACCACGCGACGAGTGCCGACACTTCGAGGATCTCCGGCACGAGCAACGCGAAGTAGCAGAGATATCCGATCGCGACGAATCGCGCGAACATCCGGAGAAGTCGGTCGGCAGCCGCCGTGCTGCGATCGTGCGACTTCTCCCCGGTGTCCCCGGCCGGCTCGTCAGCGACGGCGGACATCCGACCGTTCGGGCATCGGCAGCCACCCGTCCTCGACGGCACGTTTGTACAGATCCGTCTTCGTGGGTGCGGGACGACCTGCCTCCGCGTACTTCTGGCGGATCCGCTGCAGGTAGTCGTTGACGGTCTGCGGAGCGAGACCCGTCAGCCGGGCGACCCGGTCGAGCTTCTCCCCCGACGCATACAGTTCGAGCACTTCGAGCTGCCGCGGACTCAGGCCGACATCGTCGAGTTCGGGATCACCGTCGATCGCCGCGGCCCACTCGGTGCTCGCGACCTGCCCTCCGGCGGCGGCCACGCGGATCGCCTCGATCACCACGGCCGCGGGCTCGGATTTCCGCACCACCCCGAGCACACCGGCGCGGGCGGCCGAACGCAGCAGATACGGGTTCTCGGCGCCGTTGAAGACCAGGGTCTCGAGGCCCGCCGCGCGCAGCTGCTCGACGTTGCTCTTCGGGGAGGATCCGTCGGACAGGCGCAGGTCGAGAACGGCGAGGTCGAGGTCGGTGACCTGCTCGAGCAGACCCGAGACGGTGGTGGCGGTACCTGCGAGCTCGAGATCGGGTTGATCGGCGAGCATCGCTGCGAACCCGAGCGCGACCGACTCGTGATCCTCGACCAAACCGATCCGACGGACGACGCCACGCGAGCCCTCGGCCATTGATGCCTCCCCTAATGCCCGATCACCCGACTTCGAACGAACGTTAGCAGTCAGCGCCTGTTTCCTCTTCTCGCACCACACTCGACGCGTCCACATCGTCGCGCAGACCACGCCAGCTCGCGTGCCGCACCCGGTCTCCTTCCGTCCATCCTCCGAACCGCACCTCCCCCACGAGTTCGGGCCGCAACCACACCGCATCGCGGCGTTCGGCGGCCGGCACTTCGTTCGCGAACGGGTTCGTGCGGCTCGTGCGCCCCTTCACAGCCTTCGCCACCGACAGGAGCGTCTCGTCATCGAAACCGGTGCCGACCTTGCCGACGTACACGAACTCACCGTCGTCGTCGTAGACGCCGAGCAGCAGGGAGCCGAAGGTCGAGGCACGGTTGCCGTTGCCACGGCGGTATCCGCCGAGCACGACGGTCTGGGTGAGCCAGTTCTTCGATTTGATCCATCCGGCGCCGCGCTTGCCCGGCAGATACACGGAGTCCCGGCGTTTGGCGACCACGCCCTCCCAGTTCTTCGCGCGGCTGCACGCGAGAGCCTTCGAGCCGTCACCCGGGAGCAGATCCGGGACGATCAGTCCGTCCGTGGCAGCGGCGAGCGCCTCGAGGACCCGTCGGCGATCGTCGTAGGTCTTGCGCAGCAGCGACACCCCGTCGAGATACAGCACGTCGAACACGCGGTACTCGTAGTTCACGCCCCGCTGCAGCATCGAGAAGCTCGTCACCCCGGAGCGGTCGACGGCGACGATCTCCCCGTCGAGCACCGCCCGGTGACCGTCGAGGATCGTCGCGAGTTCGACGAGCTTCCGGTAGTCGCCGGTGACATCGCGACCGGATCGGCTGCGGAGCCTGACGGTGCCGTCCTCGATCTCCGCGATGGCGCGGTATCCGTCCCATTTGCCTTCGAACGCCCAGTCTTCGGCGTCGAGACCCGAGACGTCACCGGAGGTCGCGAGCATGGGCGCGAGATCGCGCGGGAAGGCCTTGGACCCCGACGATCCGACGAGGGAGGCCGGATCGGCATCGGACGACTCGGTGCTCGGCGACGACTGGTCCTTCATGCGGTGCGCCAGCCACTGGTTCTTCTCGGTGCGGATCAGCGCGTACCGTCCCTCGATCCGGTCGCCGTGGAACCGCACGATCACCTCGTCGTCCCGCCACTTCTCGGTCTCGTAGGTGCCGGTGTCCCACACGGTCATGCTGCCGGCGCCGTATTCGCCCTTCGGGATCGTCCCGTGGAAGGTCAGGTACTCGATCGGGTGGTCCTCGGTCCGTACCGCGAGATTGTTGCGCCCCGAGGTGTCCGGCAGGTTCTTCGGTACGGCCCACGACGCCAGCACACCGTCGCGTTCGAGCCTCAGGTCGTAGTGCAGGCGACGCGCGTGGTGCTCCTGGATGACGAACCTGTTGCCGGGGCCGTCGTCGGGGACGCGGTCGGGTACCGGTTCCGGGGTGCGCGACGCGTCGCGCTTGCCGCGGTAGGTGTCCAGGGCGTCGCCGCCGGACACGGTCTTGCCGCCGGACACAGCCTTGCCGAGGGGCGGGTCGAGACCGGCGAGCAGGTCCCCGAACTCCTCGATGCGGGCGAGGACCTCCCGGAACTGCAGTTGCGCGAGGTCGGGGTCGTCGATTTCGTCCCAGCTGCGCGGCGCCGCCACCCACGGCTCGTCGCGACCGCGCAGCGAGTACGGCGCGACCGTCGTCTTGGAACTGTTGTTCTGGCTCCAGTCGACGAAGACCTTGCCCTCGCGCGCCGATTTCGCCATCGTCGCGGTCACCAGGTCGGGAAGGGTGGTCTCGAGATTGCGCGCGACCTGCTTCGCGACCTTCGACGCCCCCGACGACGACAGCATCCGATCGAGCGGGACGTACAGGTGGATGCCCTTGCTGCCGCTGGTGACCGGATAGGCCGACCACCCGAGTTCGGCGACGGTGTCGCGCACGTGGCGCGCGACCTCCCCGCACTCGGCCAGGCCCACGCCGGGCCCCGGGTCGAGGTCGAAGACGATGCGGGTCGCGGGTCCGGCCTTCTCTCCGTCGAAACGCCACTGGTGCACGTGGAGTTCGAGGGCTGCCTGTTGCCCGAGCCAGACGAGCCCGGCGGCGGAATCGAACAGCGGGTAGGTGACCCGCCGGTCCTTGTGATGCAGGGTGCGACGGTCGAGCCAGGCCGGTGCGTGGTCGGGGAGGTTCTTCTCGAAGAAGGACTGTTCGCCGACACCGTTCGGCCACCGATTACGGGTCGCTGCCCGGCCGACGATATGGGGAAGCATCGCCTCGGCGACGGCTTCGTAGTACTCGACGACCTCGCCCTTCGTCGTCCCGGTGCTCGGATACAGCACCTTGTCGAGGTTGGTCAGGGTGATGCGGTGACCACCGATCGTCCGGGTCGGCATACTCCGGATTCTGCCAATCCGGGCACGTTCCGGTGGGATGTCGCACCGAGCGGTCGGGATGGTACGTCCACGAACGTCGATGCTCGGGAGCGGGTAGCGTCGAGGCATCGGAAGATGCACGAGGGTGCGTTCGGGCAGGAGGTGGGATATGACGGGAGTCGCATGATCCGACTCCCGATGCATGGGCCGCGGTGTTCGCCCGCATGGCCGGAGTGTTGCTGTCCGAACAGACCGTGGCCACCGTGCTCGAGCTGATCACCTCGCTGGCGAAGGACACACTGCCCGACACGGACGGCTCGGGAATCACTCTCGTCGACGACGAGAGCAACCGGTCTACTTCCGCCGCGACCGGAAAGATGGTCGAACGTCTCGACGCGTTGCAGTACGAGCTCGGTGACGGTCCCTGTCTGGCGGCGATCCGTGACGGCGTGCCGGTGCGCGTGGACGACTTCCGAGAGGAGCAGCGCTGGCCGGAATGGTCCAGGTGGGCTGCAGAGATGGGAATGTCGTCGTCGCTGAGCGTTCCCCTGCAGTACGCGGGCGAGATCATGGGCGCACTGAAGGTTTATTCCACACGCCCGCGTGTCTATACGGCAGACAGTGAGGACATCCTCGGCCGCTTCGCCGAGCAGGCCGCGATCCTGCTGGCGAACATGCACACTCTGACCGAAGCCGAAGCACTCAACGAGCGGTTGCTTCGGGCCCTGCGCGACCGGGACCTGATCGCTACTGCCAAAGGAATCGTGATGCTGCGCGAGAACATCGATGCCGATCGTGCTGTGCAGCCATTGCTCGAATTGTCTACACAGCGGCGCATCACCGTACGGGAGGTGGCAGCGGAGATAGTCGCGTCGACCTACAACGAAACAGTTTGAGGTCGCAATGCACTTTCTCCCCGACGGGGAACACCGTCACAGATTCCTCGCTGCGCTCCGTGTCGCCGGACTGGGTGTGGAGGAGTTGTGGCTGCGCTACTTCGCCCTCGGGGGCGAAGTGGGAAGGGTCGAGATCGAGGCGTATCTGAACGGATTGTTGCCGCTTCCCTGCCTGCAGCACGATCTGATCGCCCATACGATCAACGAACGTCTCGACGAGATCGCCCCACCGCGTGCACCGTATTCGGCCGAACTCCCCGTGTCTCTTCCCGAAGGAAACGGAGTACACGGGAAGGACGATCCTGAAGGCGTCGATTCTCACGCTTCGGGGGAAATCGATTCTCCCGGCGCGAACGACGAGGTCGATGCGGAAGCCTCGGGAAACGACGTCGACGAGGAGCCCGGGAGATCACAGGACCCGGAGCCGGATCCCGACATATAACGTACTGACAGCACCGAAACCCTGCCACCCGAGCAGGGGGAATGGGCGACAGGGTTCGGCATCGCCTGGGTGGCCTACCTCGAATCCACCCGGCGGCGGTGATCGTCCGTGCAGGGGGTGACAGGCGATCACCGATGTTCCGAGCATACGCCGAAATGTCATCACCAGGGCCGAATGTGGGCACTCGGAGTACTGCCGGCGGGGCAGGTCGACAGATCCAACCCCCTGCGTCGGAAGTCTCGCGCCCCGCCGGCAGCGTCGAGAGCGAACACATCGTTCGCTTTCGGTACAGTCTATTCGTCTTCTGCAGGATCGGCAGTAGTTCGATCGGACCACCGCGCGTCCGACCGGGTCATGCGAGGGGATCTGCCATAGACGGACCGGTACTGCGTCGCGAATCGTCCGGGCGACGAGAAGCCCCACCGCGCAGCGATCGACGCGACCGTCTCACATTGTGGGTCGGCGGCCTGCAACTCCCGATGAGCCCGCTCGAGACGCACCGAACGAAGGTATCGGGTGGGCGTCGTATGGAGGTGGCGCACGAAGTCGTACCGCAGAGCGCGGGCTCCGACCCCCGCAGCAGCCACGATGTCCGCCAACCTGATGGGACGAGCCGCTTCGGACTCGATGAAGGCGACGGCCTTCCGTAGACCGGAAGGCGCGGACGCGGCGTCCAGCACCACTCGGATCTCGGGGGGTTCACCTGCTCGACCCGAAGTGAGCACGTCCTCCGCGAACTGCGCCATCGACACGGCGGCGTGACGGGAGGCCTGGAGCAACGTCTCCTTCGCCTGCTCGGCATCGAGTCCGTACCGCTCCATCAGCACGCCCGTGGCCCGCTCGATTGCGGCTCGGGAGGCCCACACCTGCTCCTCGGTCGGAGTCGCAGCATGAATGTGGGTCTCCTCCGCCCTCTCGTTCGCCCGTGTGTCCATTACTCGATCACACACCATCCGAGCGTCCCGTATGTCAGCACACCTGCACGTTGACCGCCTGTCGTCCGAAGATCCCGTAACCGATCTCGAAACGGACCCGTTGGCCCCCGGTCAGGAAGCGGTAGCCGCTTCCGTCGATCTGCGAGTAGTGCACCAGGATCTCCGTACCGTCGTCGTCACGGATGAACCCGTGACCCAGACCGGCGTCGAACCACAGCACAACACCATGTTCCATTGTCGCTCCCCTGCCACCGTTCGCGTTGTCCCGACGGAGCAGCGACGCGGAAGCGTATCCCCTGCGCTCCCGAGAGCCCCTCTGCACCTGTCATTGAAACGTGCTCGGCGAGTCCGGGGAAGTGCCCGCGCCGAATCGGTGACATTCGTACGATTTCTACCGGTTCCCAAGCGCATCAATGTAGTTCGTTCGATGTACAGACACCGACGAACACGGGGCGTATCCGGGTTGCACGTACCCCCAGGATACATACAGCACGCACGGTTGTGGGCGAATATCCCACGGACACATGACATTCGTAGGGAGCCGGATCAGACGGCCGGAGCTCCGTCGACAGGATCCGCTCCATGCGCCCGTTCGGCGACGGTGATCGCACAGGCCGCGCCGACGAGGGTGAGGTGACTGAATGCCTGGGGGAAGTTGCCGACCTGCCGTCCCGCCTGCACGTCGTACTCTTCGGCGAGCAGTCCGAGATCGTTGGCGAGTCCGAGCAACCGCTCGAACAATGCGCGGGCCTCGTCGACCCGGCCGTTGAGCGCCAATGCACTCACCAACCAGAACGAGCAGGCCAGGAACTGGCCTTCGTCTCCCGGAAGCCCGTCGTCGGTGTGCGTCGTGGAATACCTGGACACGAAGCCGTCGCGACCGAGTTCGTTCCGGATCGCGTCGATCGTGGAGGTGACCCGGTCGTCGGTCGGAGGCAGGAAGCCGACGAGCGGGATGAGCAGCACACTGGCATCGAGTTCCGCGGAACCGTAGTACTGCGTGAACGTGCCGCGGACCGGGTCGTATCCACGTTCGCAGATCTCGTGGTGGATCTCGTCGCGGGTCCGCTTCCACCGTTCGAGAGGAGCGTCGAGCCCGAACCCCTCCGCGAGCCGGACGGCACGATCGAAGACGACCCAGGCCATCACCTTGGATTGTGTGAAATCCCGGCGGGGACCGCGTGTTTCCCAGATCCCGTCGTCGGGTTCCCGCCAGATCTTCTCGACGTGCTCGATCACCGCCTGCCATCGGGGCCACATGTGCGCCTCGATCCTGCCGAGTGCCTCGGCCCCCTTGTACGCCACGCTGAGGACTTCGCCGTACACATCGAGTTGGAACTGTTCGGCAGCGGCGTTACCGACCCGCACAGGTGCCGACCCTTCATAACCGGGCAGATGATCCACCTCGAACTCGGTCAGCCGGCGTTCGCCCCTGATCCCGTACATGATCTGGATATCGGCCGGATCACCCGTCCCCACCCGGAGCAGGAAGTCACGGAAGGCCAGGGCCTCGGAGGTGTATCCGCCGGCGAGCAGCGCCTCGAGTGCCAGCACCGAGTCGCGCAGCCAGCAGTATCTATAGTCCCAATTGCGTACCCCGCCGAGAGCTTCGGGCAGGGAAGTGGTCGGGGCCGCCACGATCGCGCCGGTCGTCTCGTCGGTCATCCCTTTGAGGACGATCAGAGACCGGATCACCTCGTCGCGATACGCCCCCTTGTAGGTGCACCGGCCGGTCCACTCGCGCCACCACTCCACGGTACGCGCGAGCGCGGATTCGGCATCCTCGACGACGGGGGCCGGTTCGAAGGATGCGTACCGGTCCAGAGCGAATCGGTATCGGCCGCTCTCCACGGCGACGAACTCGGATTCGACGGTCCCGGCACGGATCTCCAACGGTACCGTCGTGCACAGATGGAAGGCATCCGGGCCGGCCGTCGCGACGGCACCGTCGGCCACCGCCTCGACCCATGGAGTGACGGCCGCATAGTCGGGACGCAAGGACAGATGCATCCGCATCGGCACCCGACCGCGCAGACCCTGGACGATGCGGACCAACCGAGGCGGACCCGACCCCCGGCGAGGCATGAAGTCGATCAGGCGGACGGCACCGTCCGCGGTCTCGAAGTCGGTCTCGAGCACCAGGGTGCCGTCGGCGTAGCGGCGGTTCACCGCCGCGGGTTCCGCCTCGGGCGCGACGAGCCAGCGTCCGTGCTCCGGGCCGCCGAGCAGAGCCGCGAAACACGATCCGGAGTCGAAGGCGGGCATGCACAGCCAGTCGATCGAGCCGTTCCGGCCGACGAGCGCGGAGGTCTGCAGGTCACCGATGAAGCCGTAGTCCTCGAGAAGCATGGCGGTACCCCCGCGAGAAGAGGAGTCGAGTCCTTCGATCCTCCTCTGGTCTCGGATGCGAGGTCAAGGTCACGGTTTCGACTCGTCGACGCCACTGTGCACCACCGCGGTGGATCATGACGTGCAGAGTTTCGGCGACGTCCTTCGCGACGGGAAGTACGAGATGACCGACAATCCGGTGGCGAGACCGTCCGCCCCCATCCGGCGAATGTTGCTTCCACTCGCCCTCGCTCAGTTCATCTGCAGTTTCGCAGGTTCGAACATGAACGTGATGATCAACGACATCAGCGTCGATCTGGACACCACGGTGCAAGGCGTCCAGACCGCGATCACCGTGTTCCTTCTGGTCATGGCGGCGTTCATGATTCCGGGTGGGAAGCTGACGGATCGATGGGGTCGCAAGCGATGTTTCGTCGCCGGGCTCATCCTGTACGGCGTGGGAGCCCTCCTGAGTGCGGCAGCACCGGGTCTGGGAATCCTGATCCTGGGCAACTCGATCTTCGAAGGAATCGGCACCGCACTGCTGATCCCACCCGTCTATATCCTCACGACGATGCTCTTCACCGACATGAAGTCCCGGGCACGGGCCTTCGGCGTGATCACCGGTATGGGTGGGATCGGCGCCGCGGCGGGGCCGTTGATCGGTGGATTGATCACCACCGCGATCGACTGGCGGGCTGCCTTCGTCTTCCAGGCACTGATCGTCGCCGCCATCGTCGTTCTGAGCCGAGGGCTCGAGGATCCCCTGCCCCCGGATCCGACCACACCCTTCGACGGGATCGGTGCCGTCCTGTCCGCCGCGGGTCTCGTCTGTATCGTCATGGGGATTCTCCAGGCGGACAACGCACTCTCGGTGTCCGCTACCCTCATCGGCATCGGAATCCTGCTCGTCGTCGGGTTCTTCCTACACGTACGGCGGTTCGAACGAGCCGGCAGAGTGCCACTACTGTCGACCGACCTGTTCCGCAACCGCACGTCGAATCTCGCGCTCGTCACCCAGAACATCCAGTGGCTGCTATTGATGGGTGTCGCTTTCGTCGTCTCGGCATTCCTGCAAGTGGTCCGCGGCTACAACGCGATCGAGACCGGCGTCATCTTCACCGCGTCCACCGCCGGCATCCTCGGTGCCTCGTTACTGGCGGAACGGTTGGCCGACAGGCATTCACAGCGCGCTCTCATCATGAGCGGCTTCGTCGTCACCCTCGCCGGCATCGTGGTTCTGCTCCTGTTGGTGCGTGCGTGGACCAGCGCATGGGCGTTCGCTCCTGGCCTGTTACTCATCGGCGTCGGGCTGGGTGCGATGCTCACTCCCTCCGTCAACGTCGTGCAGTCGGCGTTCCCGGAGGAACAGCAGGGTGAGATCTCGGGTCTGTCGCGCTGCGTGTCCAATCTGGGTTCGTCCCTGGGCACTGCCGTGGCAGGTACCGTCCTCGTCGTCGGTCTCGCCACTCCGGACCGTTCGTATGCGGCCGCGATGATCGTGCTGGCATGCATCGGGCTCGTCGGACTCGTTGCGTCCGCTCTCCTTCCCGCGACCTCGAGTGCCACGCCTTCCGCCTCCGGAGCACAGTGACGACCGTGTCGTGAGGAGAGGGCCGGAAACATTCGGGATACGTTCTCTCTCAATACTTTCAATGCATGACCGGTACGAGCTCAGGTCGACGGTGGCCAGCGGGTCGACCAGTTCTCCGGCTCGACCTCCCCGACGTCCACGTCGTGCCCGAAGAGCTCACGGGCGAGCACACGCGCACGATCCCGTACCTCCGCCGAGGTGAGTTCGTCCGCGAGCACCAACGACAGCCTCGCCAGACGGTCGGCCGGCTCGCCGGTCCGGTGTACCGTGCACCTCCAGTCGCCCACGAGCCCGGTCCCATCGCATCGATCGTCGCGTCGGAACGGTCGTAGTCACTCGAACCGGATGCCGCACTCGTATTTCAGGATGCGAGAATTCGCGCCTTCTCCCTCTCGAACTCGGCCTCGGTGAGCACGCCCTGGGCCTTCAGTTCGGCGAGGTCCTTCAGCGCGGCGATGCGGTCCGTTCCACCCGGAGGTGGGGCGGCCGGAGGAGGCGTGGGCACGGGTTCGGGTTCGGGCGCGTACTGCGCCGGACGACCGTAGACGGCCTGCCCCTGCGATGCCCATCGCTCTCCCTGTCGACGGGAGACGCGGTTGGAGACTGCCGTCGCCGTCCCGGCCACGACTGCAGTGCGAGCCACCCCGCGGAGTAATCCTGGCATGTCGATCTCCTCCTGTATTTCGTTCGCTCGAATCACATTTCGACGTCGAGCTTCTCCAGCGAAGCCAGGATGCTCTGAACCGGGATACGCCCGGACGCGACGAGTTCGGCGCCGTTGCGACGCAGTGCCCGCGCCAGCGGAGCAGCCCAGGTGTTCTCGTAGACGAGCACGGCCGCCGAGCAGCCCGGCTCGAGCGCGGCCCCCGCTTCGTCGAAATCGGTGTCGCCGAGCAGGCCCGACGACGCCTCCGCGAACAACGTCACGTCGACTTCTCCTTCGAGTCCGACCTCGGAGATGTCGATCCCGGCGACCGAACCGTCGGTGTCCTTGCGGACGAACGCGAGATCGAGTACCCGGATGATGCCTCGCTCGACGAGGTCGAGCAGCAGCGGTAGAGCAGAGCCGTTCGGTGGTCGGTCGGCGGGGAATTCGATGACGAGATAGTCGACCGGGCCCATCTCGTCGATATCCGAATCGGTCACCTGAAGCCTCGTTTCGATGAAAGATCGTTCACGGAAGCCGGGAGCCGACTTCCGTCGGTGTCGTCGAGAACAGATCCCCCTTCCCGTCGAGTATGACCGCCCGACGGCCACTTCTGAAGCAAATAGGGTCCAAATTTCCTGCCGGACCGATCCCATCGGCGCATACTGGATCCGGCCCCGAAAGGGGGCGATGCAGGGATGACCACGAACATCGGCGCGGGCGGTGAAGAGCCCCGACCGGGCCGGCTGAGCGACGACGAACGCGCCGAACTCGACCGGTTGCGTGCGGAGGTCGCCACGCTTCGGGAGCGAGCCGCTGTCGGGGTCGAGCCCGTTCCCGAGCCGCGGCCCGCGAGACACGGATGGCGCTGGGCTGCGGTTGCGCTGCTCACCGTGCTGGTCGCGGTTCTGGCCGTCCTCGCGGTCACCGCACGGTTCGTGCGCAGCGAGATCCTCGACACCGACCGGTACGTGACCACCGTCGCCCCACTGGGCTCGAATCCCGCCGTCCAGACACAGATCGCGAATTCCGTTACCGACGAGATCTTCACGCGCGTCGACGTCGAAGGACTGACGACCGACGCTCTCGTTGCTCTCACCGACGCCGTTCCGGCCACGGAGAACGCGCCGCGCGTCGACCGCGCCGTCGAGGGACTGGCACCGGTGATCACCGGGCAGGCACGAAACTTCGTCAACGAGACGGTGTTGTCGCTCGTGCAGAGCGAGCAGTTCGAGGATCTGTGGATCCAGGCCCACCGCGCCGCCCACAACGCATTGGTTGCGGTCGTGACCGGGAACGTCGGACCGTCGTCGGTGACGGTCGACGATTCGGGCACGGTGAGCATCTCGCTCGGCACGGTGATCGACAACGTGAAGGGACGTCTTCTCGACCGCGGTTTCACGTTCGCCGAGAAGATCCCGAGTGTCGACAAGCAGTTGGTCCTGTTCCGATCACCGGAACTGGTCCGGGCGCAGCGGGCGGTGAACACTCTCGACAACGTTTCGGATGTGCTGCCCTGGATCACCCTCGCCGCTGCTGCCGGCGCAGTCGCCGTCGCGCCGCCGGGCCGTCGCCTACGCGCACTCGCCTTCGTCGGCCTCGCACTGGTTGTAGGAATGTTCGTTCTGGCGGTCGCGCTCATCATCGCTCGATCGCTGTATCTCGACGATGTCCCGCCCGACGTCCTGTCGCCGGAGGCGGCAGCAGCCATCATCGATGCCGTGCTGATGCCGCTGCGGACCAGCCTTCGGGCGGTCGCGGTACTCGGACTGGTGATCGCTCTCGGTGCCTACCTCACCGGTGGCTCGTCCTCCGCCCGGACCGTTCGGCGTGGGCTCGGCCGCAGCCTCGATGCCGTTCAGCGACTGCGACAGCCCCGTTCGCCGAATCCCTTCGAGAAAAACGCTTTCCGCGCCCGCACCGCCATCCGATCGGTCGTCATCGGAGTGGCTGCACTGCTCGTGATGTTCTGGCGTTATCCCACCGGACTCGTGGTCACGCTCATTGTGCTGGGTGCGGTACTGGCACTGCTCGCTCTGGAACTGGTGATCAGGCCCGCGCGCAACCCTGGGAACCCACCGACGACCTGATCGTTGCCGCACTCGGCGGGAGCGACGTCTGTAGCGGGGAATTCGTCGTGATCACATCGAGCGCACGGGCGAGATCGGCGCGAACGGCCGGAACTCCTGGTCGCTCCCCTGAACGACGCCCGCGCTGGACTCGGGAACCTCCAGCCAGGCCCCTTCGAGATCCCGAAGGGGTTCGGACACCACGAAGCGGGTGTCGTCCCCCAGCTGGTACAGCACTTCCACTTCGGGATGCTGCGCCCGTATCGCCTTGATGTCGGCCGAGTAGAACAACGAGCGTGTCTTCCGCTCCGTCGAATACCGGAACACCCAGACGCTGCTGCCGTCGGTGGTGGTGGCGAGCGTTCCCTGCATGGGATTCTCGATGCCCAGGCGAGCTCCGACGTCCTCCACGAAGCCTACGGCCTTCGCCACGCCGGTGAACGGGTCGTCGGTGAGGCCGAAGGTGAGCGCGAGGTAGAACAGCATCTCCGAATCCGTCGACCCCCGGATCGCGTCGTAGAGACTCGCATCGACGGCCATCGCCAGATCCCGCTTCATGAGGTGGAATCCGTGCACCGCCCCGTTGTGCATCCACAACCTGTTCTCGTAGCGGAAGGGGTGGCAATTGGTGCGCTGCACCGGAGTTCCCGTCGACGCGCGGACATGCGCGAACATCAACGGCGTACGGATCTGCGTGGCGAGCTCGCGGAGGTTGCTCTCGTTCCAGGCGGGTTCGATGCACTTGAACAATGCCGGCCTCGGGCCTTCTCCGTACCATCCGATGCCGAAGCCGTCGCCGTTCGTGGTAGTTGCGCCCATCTTGGAATGCAGGCTCTGATCGATCAGGGAGTGCACCGGCCGGAAGAGCAGGTCGTCCATCAGGACGGGATCACCGGTATACGCCATCCATCTGCACATCCCTCCATTGAAGTCGTGGGATACGCCGGAATGTGAGATCCGAAGAGTTCAATTCGGCCACAATATCTTCCGCAATCGGGCGGAATCGAGGTGCGGGGGTGGCACACGCACTCCCGGACGGTTGCGGGGAACACGAACTCGTAGCGCTCCGGTGGAGATCGTGCATCGTACGGGTGTCGACAACATCACCGACTCGCCGTCGACTCCGACCGGAATCTCCGGTACGTCCGCATCGACGACCACTTCTGTCGCCGTGCGCTGCAACAGTCCTCGGTCGTGGGTGCGGCGGAACAGGCCGACCGCCTGGCGTGCGTTCGAGACCGAGATCGCGACGACACCGAGCCGGCCGCTGTCCAGGCGGGGCCGTCGGCCCATTCCTGCCAGGTCGTCGAAGGCGTACGGACCGTTGCTGACCAACACCGCCTGGGGCCCGTCGACGGCCTCCGTGTCGATGTGTGCCCGCAAGCCCGGCCGGCCCTGCTCACCGAGCAGATCGGGCAGCATCTGCAGCACCGTCGCCGTCTTGTCGGCACGGTACTGCGGACTCCGGACCACCTCCGCGTAGACACCGAAGGACGCATTGTTGACGAACGGCCGCCCGTTGATCCGGCCGAGATCGACGCGCAGTTCGACCCCGTCCCGGAGGGCGTCCAGACCCGCGGCGGGATCCTCCCGATCCAGTCCGAGGTCGAGAGCGAAATGGTTGCGGGTTCCGGCGCTGATCACCACGAACGGAAGCCGGTGTTCCGCCGCGACCGCCGCGACCAGGGCCTGCGTTCCGTCACCACCCGCGACGCCGAGCAGGTCCGCCCCGCGCTCGACGGCCTTCTCCGCCACCTCGGTGACGTCGAGTTGCTGCGGACCGCTCAGCAACACCACTTCGGCCCCGAGTTCCTCGGCCTTGTGCTGCAGGTCGAAACGGACGACCTTGCCGCCGCCGGAGCGTGGATTCATGACGAAGAAGGGATGCCGAACGGGTACGGCCGGAAAGACCGGCTGCGGCGCCGGTCGAGCATGTCGTAGAGCGCGGCGCCCACACGCGACCGCCACCGCGACGAGCAGCACCGACGCGACGGCGACCCACAGGTGACCCGACGCCGCGAAGACGACGATCACGACCACCGGCGCGAGGACGGTCATGGCCAGAGCTGCCCCGCGGATCACGCCCCGGTGGGTGAGGAACCAGTAGGCCCCGGCAACGGCCAGGGCTGCGCCGGCCACCGCGACCAGCAGCAGTGCGACGACGCCACGCAGACCCGCCTCCGCGAGCGGCACCACGATCGCCGCGGTCACGGCGAGACAGGCCGCCCACGCCCACCACCGCGATTCGGCGGCATGCCCGGCGCTACCCGGGTCGTGATCCTCGGACATGGGCGTCGACCTCGCATTCGCGTCGAGTACCGAGCACTCGGCGACGGATCCGATCCGCGGGCGGGCCGCGGTTGTCCTTACGGGTCTACGCCTTTCCCGGGGACGTGTCCAGAGGCGTCAGTTCCCGCCGTAGCGGCGCGCGAAGGTGTCGAGCGACGACTGCAGGTCGCCGTGCAGGGCGCGCGCCACCCCCGATCCGATCGGACCGAACAGGGGTGCGCCGCCGAGGTCGATCTTCATCGACAGCGTCGAACCGTCGCCGCGGGCCGCGACGGCGAGTCGCATCGAGAACTTCGTGCCGCCCTTGCCGGTTCCCTTCAGCACCACGTGGTGCGGCGCGTCCAGTTCGACGATCGTCCATGTGACGCGGTTGCGCATGCCCTTGACGGATACCACCGACTGCAGGGTGGTGCCCTCGGCGAGGGTGTCCGGCAGGTCGCTGCGCCACCCGTCGTGGATGCTCAGCCACTCCCCGAACGACTCGAGGCGGGAGGCGTGCTCCCACGCTGCGTGCGGGTCGAGCGGAAGGTCGGTGGACACTTCGAGTTTCGCCATGGTCCGCAACAGTAGACGGTCCGTTCCACCGGCGGGGCGCCCCGACACGACGGTGGCCCGCCCCCGGCGCGGGAGCGGGCCACGCGGCGCAGAGGATCAGTGGGAGACGGCCTTCTCCACACCGACGCCGGTAAGCGAGCGGACCTCCATCTCCGCCTGCTTGTACCGGTCCTCCTGCTTGCGGCGTCCGACGTAGGTGCCGACGATGCCGAGCGCGAACGCGAGCGGGATGGACACGATGCCCGGGTTCGACAGGGGGAACCAGGAGAAGTCCACGTTCGGGAACATCGCCGAGGGTGCACCGGACACCGCCGGGGAAAACACGATGAGCACGAGGCAGCTGATCAGACCGCCGTAGATGCTGAACAGGGCGCCGGTCGTGTTGAACTTCCGCCAGAACAGCGAGTACAGCAGGGTGGGCAGGTTCGCCGAGGCGGCGACCGCGAAGGCCAGGGCCACCAGGAAGGCGATGTTCTGTCCCATGGCGAGGATACCGAGGACGATCGCCACCAGACCGATCACGACGACCGTGATCCGCGAGACCCGCACCTGCTCGTCCTCGGTGGCGTTGCCACGCTTGATGACACTGGCGTAGATGTCGTGGGCGAAGGATGCCGAGGCGGTGATGGCCAGGCCGGCGACGACCGCAAGGATCGTGGCGAAGGCGACGGCCGAGATGATCGCCAGGAACAGAGTGCCGCCGAGTTCGAAGGCCAGCAACGGAGCCGCAGAGTTCTCCTTGCCGGGAGCGCCGAGGATCGCGTCGGGGCCGACCATCTTCGCGGCACCGTAACCGAGCACCAGGGTGAACAGGTAGAAGGCGCCGATGAGGGCGATGGCCCAGGTGACCGAACGACGTGCTTCCTTGGCGGTCGGCACGGTGTAGAAGCGCATCAGCACGTGCGGCAGGCCCGCGGTGCCGAGGACCAGCGCGAGACCGAGCGAGAGGAAGTCGATCTGCGTCATGTTGCTGATGCCGTACTTGGCACCGGGAGCGAGCACGTCACGCTGCGCGACGGCCTCGTTCGACGAGTTCGACACCATCGCCTGAGCGTCGGCGAGCAGCTGCGAGAAGTTGCCCCGCACCGCGAACAGGACGAGCACGAACATCAGGCCCGCCCCGGCGACGAGCAGCACGGCCTTGACCATCTGCACGTAGGTCGTGCCCTTCATGCCGCCGATGAGCACGTACACGATCATGAGCACACCGACGACCGCGACGACGATCGCCTGGCCGGCCTTGCCCTCGATGTCGAGCAGCAGCGCGACGAGTCCGCCGGCGCCGGCCATCTGTGCGAGCAGATAGAACAGCGACACCGCGAGGGTCGAGAGCGCCGCCGCCATGCGGACGGGGCGTTCCTTGAGCCGGAAGCTCAGCACGTCGGCCATCGTGAACCGGCCGGTGTTGCGGAGCAGTTCGGCGACGAGCAGTAGGGCGACGAGCCATGCGACGAGGAAGCCGATCGAGTACAGGAAGCCGTCGTATCCGTAGACGGCGATCGCACCGGCGATACCGAGGAACGACGCGGCCGACAGGTAATCGCCGGCGATGGCGAAGCCGTTCTGCGGCCCGGAGAACTGGCCACCGCCGGTGTAGAAGTCGGAGGCCTTCTTCGTCGTCCGGCTGGCCTTGATGACCAGGCCCATCGTCACGACGACGAACGCGACGAAGATGGCGATGTTGAGGATCGGGTTACCGACGTCGGCCCCACTCTGCGCGAGAACGGTCACTGCTGCGGTCCTTCCAGTTCCTCGCGGATCGCGGCGGAACGCGGATCCAGCTCACGGCCGGCGAACTTCACGTAGACGGCGGTGATCACGAAGGTCGTGACGAACTGGCCGAGACCCAGGATCAGCCCGACGTTGATGTTGCCGATGACCTTCGTCGCCATGAACTCGTCCGCGTAGGTGGCGAGCAGGACGTACAGGGCGTACCAGGCCAGGAAGAACGCCGTCACCGGGAACACGAAACGGCGCAGACGGCTGCGCAGTTCCTGGAACTCCGGGCTCTCCTGCATCGTGACGAACTCCTGCGGCGTCGGTATCCGTCGCTGCTGGGGTACGCCACTCTCGCTGAGTGGTGCTGTGGTCACTACCGACTCCTTGGTCGTCGTGTGAGGTGAGGATGATCACAACGCTAATGAGACGGCTGTCACACGAACAGAGGAGGCAAGAGATGGAACGACGAGGGGTGTCCTCGTGCGACGAACGGTCACGTCACCGCGACGAACGGCGCCTCTCCCCGGGTCCCCGCCCCCGGTCGCCGAACGCTCCGAGTTCGCGGTCGCGGCCCATGCCGAGCCGCTCGGGCACGTGCATGCGAGAGAAGGTCCTGCCGACGTCGCGCGGGATCCGGCGACGCGTCAGCACGCTCACCGCGATCATCGTGACGAACGCCAGCGGCACGCTCAACGCCGCAGGATAGGCAGAGAGCACCGTCGGCCACCCGGAGGCCACCGACGGATCGATCGGCAGCAGCACGGTCGCCAGGGCTGCACCGCCCGCGACGAGACCACCGACGACCATCCCCGCCGCGGCGCCGATCGCGGTGAGGCCGCGCCACCAGATCCCCAGCACCAGCAACGGACACAGCGTCGACGCGGCGATCGCGAAGACCTGCCCGACCGAACGCGACAGGTCGAGGGAGGTCACCGACAGAGCGAGCACGAGCGGCACCACACCGGCGAGCACCGCGGCCACCCGGAAGTCGCGCACCCGGCCGCGCAGCACGTCCGTGGACAACACACCGGCGACACTCACCAACAGTCCGGACGACGTCGACAGGAATGCCGCGATCGCACCCGAGGCGACCAGCGCCGCGAGCAACTGCCCACCCCAGCCCGACAGCACCGATCCCGGCAGCAACAGCACTGCCGCATCGGAGCGTCCGGTGATGAGCAGCTGCGGGACGTACAGGCGCGCGAACACTCCGAGCAGCGTCGGGAACAGATAGAACAGCCCGAGCAGCCCGATCACGGCAAAGGACGTCATGCGCGCCGCGCGACCGTCCGGGTTCGTGTAGAAGCGCACCAGCACGTGCGGCAGACCCATGGTTCCGAGGAAGGTCGCAAGCATCAGCGAGTAGACCTGGAACAACGGATGTTCGCTGCTCGCCCCCAATCCGGCCCCCGGCGACGCCCAGCTGTCGTTGTCGGTCGGCGCACCGGCCACCACCGGCACCGGAGAACCGGCATCGAGGACGAGTTCGGTGCCTGCCCCGAGGACGTGCTCTCCCGGCTCGAGTTCGAAGTCACCTGCGACCGATCGGCCGTCGATCTCCCCGGTCACCACGACCGGCAACGGCTCGGCGACCTGCACGACCACGTCGATCGTCACGTCGACGGTCGTGATCTCCGCGACGGTGGGCGGCACGGGTTCGTCGACGGCCCGGTGGTCGCCGACGAAGTGCAACGTGAGGACCAGTGCGGGCAGGGCGACCGCAGTGAGCTTGAGCCAGTACTGGAAGGCCTGCACGAACGTGATCGAGCGCATCCCACCGCCGACCACGTTGGCCACGACGATCACCCCGACCACGGCGACTCCCACCCAGTCGGGCACTCCCAGAAGGATGTTGAGCGTGAGTCCCGCGCCCTGGAACTGCGGCACCAGATACAGGATGCAGATGATCGCCACGACCATCATCGACAGCGTGCGCAGCCACTTCTCCCCCAGCCGGAACTCCGCGAAGTCCGGGACGGTGTAGGCACCCGAACGTCGCAGCGGCGCAGCGACGAACAGCAGCAGACCCAGATAGCCGGCTGTGAAACCGACGGGATACCACAGGGCATCGGCACCGAACTTCGCGACGAGCCCGGCCACCCCGAGAAAGGATGCCGCCGAGAGGTATTCACCGGAGATGGCTGCGGCGTTCCAGCGTGGCCCGACGCTGCGGGAGGCGACGAGGAAGTCCGAGGTGGTGCGCGCCATCCGCACGCCGTACACACCGATCGCGACGGTGGCGATCGCCGCGGCGACGAGACCGACGACGGTGACGACGGGAATCGATCCGCTCACGGGGTCGTCAATCGTCGGTGAGGTCGGTGAAATCCTGCTCGTTGCGTTCGGCGAGGCGCAGATACACCCACGCGATACCGAGCAGGATCGGATAACCGACCACACCGAGCAACACCCACGGCAGGCGGATCCCGAGGACCGTCACCACGGCGAGACCGGGAGCGACATGGAACAGCACCGGAATGGCGCCCAGCAGGCACACGGTGAACAGCGCGACCCGCAGGGCGAGCCCGAGCTGTGCCCGGACCAGCCCGCGGACCATCGCGTCGCCCACCTCGGTCTGTTGCTGCACCTCGACCCGGGTGCGGACCATGCGCGCCCCGCGCCGTTCGGCGAGGACAACACGCTGCCGCTGCGGGGGCGATCCGCCGGTGGTGCTCATCGCGACGTCCACGACTGCATCGGACCGCGGATGAGCCGGTCCTTGAGTTCCCGCGTGTGCCGGCGGCTGACCGGCAGTTCGACGGGCGGGGAGTTGCTGTCGCTGCGCAGGCACACGACGAGACCCGAACCCACACTGCGGATACCGGTGACGAGCGGCAGCGCCACGAGAAAGGAGCGGTGCACGCGCAGGAAGCCGGCATCGGCCCAGCGGCTCTCGAGCGTCGATATCGGGATCCGCACCAGGTGCGAACCGGTCGCGGTGTGCAGTCGCGCGTAGTCGCCCTCGGCTTCGACCCAGTGGACCGACGAGCGCGGCACGAGCGTGGTGACACCGCCGAGCTCGACCGGGATCACGTCGTCGCTCTGGCCGGTGTCGGATGCGGCCTGCGCCGCGGGTCGGCTGCGTTCGGCGATCCGCCGGACCGCTTCGGCGAGTCGTTCCTCCCGCAGCGGCTTGAGGACGTAATCGACGGCGCCGAGGTCGAACGCCGAGACCGCGCGATCGTCGTGCGCGGTCACGAACACCACGGCCGGGGACACCGCGAAATTGCGCAGGATGCCTGCGAGTTCCAGCCCGTCGAGTCCGGGCATGTTGATGTCGAGGAAAACCGCGTCGATGCCTCCGTCGCGCAGCACGCGCAGAGCGGTCGTCGCGTCTCCCGCGGTGTGGACGACGCCGATCTCCTCCTGCGCGCGCAGCAGGTAGGCCAGCTCGTCGAGGGCGGGCGGTTCGTCGTCGACCGCCAGCACGGTCAGGTTGTCTGTGATCTCGTTCACGGCGAATCCATCGTGCCATGCCCGGTGTTCCTCACGGCCGGATACCCGCCCTGAACTTCGGCACGCGCATGCTCACCCGGGTGCCGGCCCCCGGCGCGGTCTCGACGACGAGGCCGTAGTCGTTACCGAAGGCCGCACGCAGCCGGTCGTCGACGTTGGCGAGACCCACGTGCGCGGACTCGCGGACACCGCTGCCGTGCTCGCTCTCGGCGATCGCGTCGAGCGTGCCCGATCGCAGCAGCTCCGGGTCCATGCCGATCCCGTCGTCCTCGACGCTGATGACGCAGTCGGTGCCCTCGTCCGCCGCGGTGATGGTGATCGTGCCCGTGCGAGTTTCCTTGCCCGCGATCCCGTGCCGCACGGCGTTCTCGACGAGCGGCTGCAGAGCGAGGAAGGGCAGCGTCACGTTGAGCACCTCGGGCGCGATCTGCAGGCGCACCTCGAGGGCGTTGCCGAAGCGGGCACGTTCGAGCGTCAGGTACCGGTCGATGTTGCGCAGTTCGTCGGCGAGCAGGGTGTACTCACCGGCCGCGCGGAACGAGTAGCGGGTGAAGTCGGCGAAATCCAGCAGCAGTTCGCGGGCCCGGTCCGGGTCGGTCCGGACGAACGACGCCACCGTGTTGAGCGCGTTGTAGATGAAGTGCGGACTGATCTGGGCGCGCAGCGCGCGGACCTCCGCGCGGTCGAGCCGGGCGCGGGAGGCATCGAGTTCGGCCAGCTCGATCTGACTGCACGCGTACCGCGCCACTTCGGTGATCGCGCCGAGCAGCGCCGGGCCGGGTTCGACGGTCGTCACGACGCCGAGCACCCCCGCCACACCCATGTCCTCCACGACGAGCGGCTGGGCGATCAGTGCGCGGGCCGCGAGGTCGCCGTGGTCTCGTCGCAGGTCGTGGTGCCCGACGAGCACGCGACGCTTGTCGGCAACGGCACGGCCCGCGGCGGTGATCATCGCGTCCGTCAGTTCGTCGAACGGGCCGTCCCAGGCGAGCAGGGCGCCGTTCTCGTCCAGCAGCGCCACCGCGCGCGCTTCGGCCAGCAGCATCCGCAGGTGCGGAGCGGCCTCCTTCGCGGACGACGCGTCGAGCCCGGCGCGCAGGGGGCGCGCCGCGAGGGACGCCGTGTGCAGGGTCGCGTGGACCGCGCGTTCGGCGGGTGTGGTGACCACCCGCCGGGTCCACAGCACCACCGAGACCACGACCAGCACCAGGAGCAGTACCACCGCGGCGAGCTCGATCGCGATCATGCGCTCACGTTACGTCGAATCGATCGCCGTCGAGTTGCGCCTCGACAACGGCAGCCTGCTCCCGGGAGGCGCAGTCAGTTCTCCCCACCGAGTCGGCCGGACAACCGGCGGAGGCGTTCTAGGCTCGCGCCGTCCAGTCCGACGATGGTGACCGTCTTGCCTTTGGCCGCGTACTTCTGCTGGATCGCATCGAAGGTCGCGACGGTGGACGCGTCCCAGATGTCGGCGGCGGTGAGGTCGACGACGACGTTCTCCGGGTCGCCGATGTAGTCGAACTGGAAGACGAGATCGTTGCTCGACGCCCAGAACAGTTCCCCCGTGACCCGGTAGGTACACGTGTCGTCGCTCGTGAGGGTCCTCTCGACCGTGGTCATGTGCGCGACCCGGCGGGCGAACAGCACCATCGCGGTGAGCACACCGAGCACGACCCCGATGGCGAGGTTGTGGGTGACGACCGTGGCCACGACGGTGACGACCATGACCAGGGTCTCACTGATCGGCATCAGTCTCAGGGTGCGCGGATGCACGCTGTGCCAGTCGATCGTCCCGACGGAGACCATGATCATCACGGCGACGAGCGCAGCCATCGGGATCAGGCCGACGATGTCGCCGAGCACGACCATGAGGATCAGCAGGAACACACCGGCCGCGAACGTCGAGATGCGGGTCCGCGCCCCGGACACCTTGACGTTGATCATGGTCTGGCCGATCATGGCGCAGCCGCCCATGCCGCCGAAGAATCCGGTGACGATGTTGGCGATGCCCTGCCCCCATCCCTCCCGGGTCTTGTCGGAGTGGGTGTCGGTGATGTCGTCGACGAGCTTGGCCGTCATGAGCGATTCCATGAGACCCACGAGCGCCATCGCGAGTGCATAGGGCGCGATGATCTCGAAGGTGTCGAGCGTGAACGGCACGTCCGGAATCAACAGGGAGGGCAGGCTGTCCGGCAGTTCACCCTGGTCGGACACGTTGGGCACGTCGAGCGAGAACACCACCGTCACCACGCTGAGGAGCACGATCGCCACCAGCGGCGCCGGGACGATCTGCGTGAACCTCGGCAGGAAGACGAGCACGAGGAGGCCGACCGCCACCATGGGGTACACGAGCCACGGCACGTCGATCAGGTGCGGCAACTGGGCGACGAAGATCAGGATGGCCAGCGAGTTGACGAAGCCCACCATGACGCTGCGTGGCACGAACCGCATGAGCCTCGCGACGCCGAGCAGGCTGAGCAGGATCTGGAAGACGCCCGCGAGGATGACGGTCGCGATGAAGTACTCGACGCCGTACTGCTTGGCCACCGGGGCGATCACCAGTGCGACCGCCGCGGTCGCTGCGGAGATCATGGCGGGGCGCCCACCGACGAACGCGATGGTGATCGCCATCGTGACCGAAGCGAAGAGCCCGACGCGCGGATCGACTCCCGCGATGATGGAGAACGAGATCGCCTCGGGAATCAGCGCGAGCGCGACCACGAGGCCGGCGAGCAGTTCCGTCTTGAGGCGTGCAGGTGATCGGAGGGCGGAGCGGACGGAAGTGTCCGTTTCGGGATCGTGCAGCGCCGAATCCCGGCCTTGCGGTGTGTTCACTTGCGGAAAGTCTACCGTTGCGCCTGTCGTCCGACCGTTCTGCGCCTGTCGTCCGACCGTTGTGCACCGTCGTCCTACCGCTGCGCACCGTCGTCCCGGCGCCGGCGGCGGATGCGCTCCTCCACCGCCGCTTCGTCGATGTCCAGGCTCTCGAGCACGTCGCGGAGGATCTCGTCGTCGAGTTCACCACGATCGCGGGCGTCGATGAGGGCCTGGCGTCGCGCCCGCAGGGATGCCCGCCGGATGTCGTCGAACAGCGCGGCCAGTCGCGTTCCGGCGTCCTCCGCGGTGTCCTCGACGGTCTCCGCCTCCTGCCGGGATCGGAGCGACGTGCGTGCTTTGGCCAGGAGTCTGTCGTAGATCTCCGGGTCCACGCCGTCGGGTGGCTGCGCGGCGAGTTCGGCAAGCACACGGTCGCTGGACTCTGCCGAGATCCTGCGGGCCACGGTCATCTGTTCCTCGGTCCGCAGCCGCTCGTAGGGGTCGGTGACCTCGAGTCGGCGGATGAGCCACGGCATCGTCGCGCCCTGGATGAGGAGTGTGCCGATGGCGACGACCAGCGCGGAGATCTGGATCATCTCGCGGCCGGGGAAGGGAGCACCCGATGCGATCACCACGGGCACCCCACCGGCCGCGGCGAGGGTGACGACCCCGCGCATGCCCGCCCACGACACCACGACGTGTTCCCGGAAGTTCAGCTGGTCGCGGCCGAGGCGTTCGGATCCGGCGCGCCGCACGAGCGCGCGCCGGCCCCAGTGCAGCAGACCCCACGCGGGTCGCACGATCATGACGACGAGCAGGATCACCACCGCACCGAGCAACGCGAGGCGCAGGTCGGCGCCGCTGTCGCGGACCTCGTCGAGGACGAACCGCAGTTGCAGGCCCATGTAGGCGAAGACGAACGTCTCGAGCACCACGTCGATGCTCTTCCACACCGCGCGTTCCTGCAGTCGCGTGCTCACCGAGACCTCGGTGGCACGGTGCCCGATGAACAGTCCGGCAGCGACGACGGCGAGCACTCCCGAGGCGTGGAGCTCCTCGGCGGCGAGATACGCCGCGAACGGCAGCACCAGCCCCAGCACGGTCTCGAGCGGCGAGTCGTACATCCGGACGCGGATCAGGTGGACGATGTATGCGAGTGCCAGACCGACAGCGACCCCACCCGCGACCTCGTAGAGGAAGAACAGGAACGGGGAGTCGGCGAGGATGTGTGTGCCGGTGACGGCCGAGATCGCCACGGTGAACAGGGTCAGGGCGGTGGCGTCGTTGACCAGACCTTCCCCGGTCAGCACCGCGATGACCCGTTTCGGCAGTCCGAGTCGCTGTCCCACGGCGACGGCACTGACCGCGTCGGTCGGTGCGACGACCGCGCCGAGAGCGAGTGCCGCACCGAAGGTCAGCGTCGCCATCATCGCGGACGCCGTCCACGCTACGACGAACGCCGTGACGAGCACGGTGTAGATGCCGAGCCGCAGGATCGACGGCAGGTACTGCCGGAAGGTGGGAACCGAGAACCGCAGGGCCGACGAATACAGCAGCGGCGGCAGGACGACCCCGAGGATGATGTCCGGGTCCAGTTCGAGCCGCGGCAGACCCGGTGCGAACGACACCAGTGCTCCGACGGTGACGAGCACGAGCGGGGCCTGCAGGTCGCGTCGCGACGCGACGGCCGTCACCGCGATTCCGGCGATGACGACCAGCAGGATCCACGCGCCGTTCATCGCGACGGCACCGTGCCAGGTGTCCGGTTCACGGTGTGATGGTGACACAGCCGGCGGCCGGCCGTCGCGAACCTGCAGGTCGTTTGCACCGATCCGGCCGGGGTATGCAACCGATCGACCGCCGTGTACCCGGCCCAGCGAGGAGTGCGTGTGATCCCAGCCCGCGACGACGACGGCTATGCGGACCTGCGCACCTATGCCGCGCTGGGTGACGGTGACACCGTCGCCCTCGTCGCCGAGGACGGGTCGGTGGACTGGTATCCGGTACCGCTCCTCGATTCGCACCCGGTCTTCGCACGACTGCTCGACGCACCGGCGGGCGGTTCCATCGAGTTGCAACCGGTCGACGAGTTCACCGTCGAACGCGCATACGTGCCGGGCACGAACGTGCTGAGCACCGTCTTCACCACCGCACACGGCCGGGTCCGGGTGACCGATTCGATCGACACGGGTGTCGCCGGGCGGTTGCCGTGGGGTGAGCTCGCCCGCCGCTCGATCGGCGGCGGCTTCGTCCGTTCCGGAAATCCCGGACGGCGAGAAGAACTGGGACTACCGTTTCGCCTGGGTGCGCGACGCCGCCTACACCCTGCACGCGCTGATCCGTCTCGGCGATCGCGAGGAGGTGCACACCGTGATGAGCTGGTTGCTCCGCGTGGTGCGCGATCAGGGCGCCGACGCGAAGGTGTTCGCCCGGACCTGTACTCGGAGATGATTGCCGAGGACGGCACCTTCCTCGGCAATCTCCCCCAGGGACTGAGCCATCTCGCACTCATGACGGCTGCACTGACCCTCATCGAAAAGTACTGATCGCCGATCGACCGGAGGAGCGGACAGGTATGACGCTGATAGGTTTTCACGCCTCACACGAACAGGCGTCCCCATCCCGCCTGCTCGAGGACGTCCGGCTCGCGGAAGCGGCCGGTTTCGGGGCGGCCATGTGCTCGGACCACATCGAACCGTGGTCGCGTCGCCAGGGGCACTCGGGGTTCGCGTGGTCGTGGCTCGGAGCGGCCCTGGCCACCACGGACCTACGTTTCGGCGTCGTCACCGCGACCGGCTTCCGCTACCACCCGGTCGTCACCGCCCAGGCCACCGCCACTCTGGCATCGATGTTCCCGCAGCGCTTCTGGTTCGCCCTTGGCAGCGGTGAGCACTGCAACGAACGCATGTCCGGAGTTGCCTGGCCGCCCAAGGAGGAACGGCAGCAACTGCTCGGCGAGAACCTCGACATCGTGCGACGCCTGCACGCGGGCGAAGTCGTCGACCACGACGGCGCGGTGAAGGTCGACCGCGGACGGGTCTGGGACCGGCCGGAGACTCCTCCCGACATTCTGCTTCCCGCACTGACTCCCGAGACGGCCGGTCGTTTCGCCGACCGGGTCGACGGTCTCGTCACCGTGAACGCCCCGCTCGAGGACCTGCGGCGGATCCTCGGCGCTTACCGCGACGGGGGCGGACGCGGACGGACCGTGCTGCAGGTCCATCTGAGTTGGGCGCCCACGCGGGAACGCGCTCGGGAGATCGCGCGGGAACAGTGGGCGACGAACGCCCTACCGCCGGAACTCATGGCAGAACTCGCCACGCCCGAGGAATTCGAGTCCCACGCCGCCGAACTCGACGACGGCGACCTCGAGGGCGCGGTGATCGTGTCCGACGATCCAGCCGAACACGTCGACTTTTTGTGCGAATTCGCCGAACTCGGTTTCGACGAGATCTATCTGCACCATGTGGGGCCGGATCAGCGCCCGTTCATCGACACCTTCGGCGACGCCGTACTGCCATACCTGCCGTGAACGGGGCTGCCGCCCCTGCCTCGATCAGGGCTGACGCGGACCCGGTTGCGCTTCGGGTCCGGGACCACCCTCCGGACCGGGCTCCCCGCCGGGTCCGGGCTGCGCGCCCGGTGCGGGATTGTCGGTGGTACCCAGATGCTGACGGGCGGCGTCCTGCGCCTTGTCGACGTGCTGGGTGTACTTCCCGCCGGTACGTCCGTCCACCTGGTCTCCGACCTTCTCGATGAACTGATCGGCCTTGTCGGGGTTCTTCGAGGCGTAGTCCTTGCCCTTGTTCACAAGGCCCTTCACCGAATCCATGAAACCCATCGTTCGGTCCTTCCCTCGTCGGATCGCTGTGAGGTTCGGGCGCACCGATCCGTGCGCTGCGGGTCAGTGTACGCCCGGGAGCAGATCGCCGGAGGCGGCGAACAGGCGGCGATGCTCCCCGTGGAGACGTCCCGACACCCACCACAGGGCCTCGACGAGGACGACTCCGATCAGCCCGCACGTCACCGCGATCGTCGTGTACCCGACGTTCGACGGGTCGAGCGCGAAGAACTCGCGGGTGAACGGTACGGAGAACAGGATCACGTAGCCGAGCACCGAACCGGCGAGCAGCACGATCTTCCACCACTGGTACGGGCGGGCGACCACGGCGAGCACCCACAGCGCGATGATCAGCAGGGTGATCAGGGCCGAGGTGCCGGCCTGGATCTTCTGCTGCTCGGTCTGCTCCGGGCCGCCGTAGACGAGCACGTAACAGACGAAGGTCGCCACACCGACGACCACGCCCGAGGGGATCGCCAGTCGCATCACGCGGGAGACGAAGCCCGAGCGTGCCCGCTCGTTGTTCGGTGCCAGCGACAGCAGGAAGGCGGGGATGCCGATGGTGAACCACGCCGCGATCGTCACGTGCCGGGGCAGGAACGGATAGGGCAACGGCTCGAAGTCGAACACCTGCGACAGCACACCCGACACGCCCACCAGGAAGGCGAGCAGCACCGAGTACACCGTCTTGGTGAGGAACAGGTTGGAGACGCGTTCGATGTTGCCGATGACCCGGCGACCCTCGGCCACCACGTAGGGCAGCGTCGCGAACTTGTTGTCGAGAAGGACGATCTGTGCGACCGCGCGGGTCGCGGGACTGCCCGACCCCATCGCGACTCCGATGTCGGCGTCCTTGAGGGCGAGCACGTCGTTGACGCCGTCGCCGGTCATCGCGACGGTGTGACCGCGCGACTGTAGCGCGCCGACCATCGAGCGCTTCTGATCGGGACGGACCCGGCCGAAGGTCGTCGAGCCTTCGACGACGTCGGCGAGTTCGTTCTCGCCCTCCGGCAGGGAACGCGCGTCGATGGGGGACGCGCTGCCCGGCAGGCCGAGCGACGAGGCGACCGCACCGACGGCGATCGCGTTGTCGCCGGAGATGACCTTGACGTCGACCTGCTGGCCGGCGAAGTACTCGAGGGTCGGCTTCGCGTCCGGGCGCACCCGCTGTTCGAGGACGACGAGCGCGGCGGGCGTGACCGTGCCGGGGGCGAGTTCGTCGTCGACCGGGCGGTCGCTGCATGCGAGGAGCAGCACCCGCAGCCCGCTCGAGCCGAGTTCCTCGGCGCGTCGCGCCGCCTCGGTGCCGGGGTCGAGCAGCACGTCGGGTGCGCCGAGCAGCCAGTTGCCGTGGGTGCCGTACGACTGGCCGCTCCACTTCTTCGCCGACGAGAACGGCGCGACCGCCGTCGGCTCGCCCCAGCCGGGGGCGGTGGGGAACGCCTCGGCGATCGCGAGGACGCTGGCGTTCGGACGCGGGTCGTCGGCCGCGAGCGCGGCCAGGGCGGCGCGGGCCTCGTCGAGGCCGCTGCCGTCGAGGGACTCGAGATCGGACAGGCGCATGCCGTTCTCGGTGAGCGTGCCGGTCTTGTCGGCACACACCACGTCGACGCGCGCGAGGCCTTCGATCGCCGGCAGCTCCTGCACGAGGCACTGACGACGTCCGAGGCGGACGACTCCGACCGCGAACGCGATGGACGTCATGAGCACGAGACCCTCGGGCACCATCGGCACGAGGGCGGCGACCATGCCGCTCAGCGCGGGGCCGAGCGACTCGCCGCTGGAGAAGAGCTGGTTGTAGATGATGAGCAGACCTGCCGGGATCATCAGGTAGGTGATGAAACGCAGGATCTTGTTGATGCCCGCGTTCAGCTCCGACTTCACGAGCGTGAACTTGCTCGCCTCTTCCGCGAGTCGCGCCGCGTAGGCGTCGCGGCCGACCTTCGTCGCACGGTAGGAGCCGGAGCCGGAGGCGACGAAGCTGCCCGACATCACCGTCGAGCCGGGCACCTTGTGCACGGCATCCGACTCACCCGTCAGCAGCGACTCGTCGAGTTCGAGCCCCTGGGCCTCGACCACCTCGCCGTCGACGACCAGCTGGTCGCCGGGGCCGAGCTCGATGATGTCGTCGAGCACCACCTCGCGCGGAGCGATCGGTGCGGCGATGCCGTCCCGGCGCACGACGGGTTTCGTCTGGCTGACGATGGCCAGCTTGTCGAGGGTGCGCTTGGCACGCACCTCCTGGATGATGCCGATGCCGCTGTTCGCGATGATCAGCAGACCGAACATGCCGTCGATGATCGAGCCGGTGGCCAGCACGATCAGCAGCAGCACCCCGAGGATCGCGTTGATCCGGGTGAACACGTTGGCCCGGACGATGTCCTTGACCGATCGGGACGCGCGGTCGGGGACATCGTTGGTGAGGCCACGTGCCACACGCTCGGCGACCTGCTCGGTGGACAGCCCCGTGGCTGCATGGTCGGATGCGAGGACCGGCGCCTCGCCCGTTCCCACCACCGTCGTGGGCTCTTCTACTGCCATGACGAACCAGATTAGGGCACGAAAGCGAACAACCGGTGCCGTGGCAGGGGGATCAGCTCGACGTGAGCCACCACGGATCGACCGCGACGGACTTCGACGCATCGGACTTCGACACGTCGATCCGCTGACCCGGCATCGGCACCGCGGTGGTCACCTCCGACTCCCGCGCGGCGGGCAGCAGCCGGGTGATGGGCTCCGACCAGGCGTGGAAGGCGAGGTCGAAGGTTCCCCAGTGCACGGGGACCAACAGACTGTCGTGACGGTCGACGCCACCGAGGTCGAGATGCGTGCGCACCGCCTCCTCGGGGTTCATGTGCACGTCGGGCCATCGCTTGTCGTAGGCGCCCACGGGCAGCAATGTCAGGTCGAACGGGCCGTAGGCCTCGCCGACGTCGGCGAACCGCGGGGTGTACCCGCTGTCGCCGCCGAAGAACACCCGGCGCGTCGGCCCGGTGAACACCCACGACGACCACAACGTGATGTTGCGCTGCAGGCCGCGCCCGGAGAAGTGCCGGGCCTCGGTGCACGTGATGCGCAGGCCGTCCACCTCGACGTGTTCGTCCCAGTCGAGTTCGACGATGCGTTCCTCGGCGATCCGCCAGCGGCGCAGGTGCGCGCCCACCCCGAGCGGCACGACGAACCGGACGGTCGGCTGCAGCACGGCGAGGCTCTCGACCGTGAATCGGTCGAGATGGTCGTAGTGGTCGTGCGAGATCACCACCGTGTCGAGGCGCGGCAGGGTCTGCAGTTCGACCGGCGCCGGATGCAGACGTGCCGGGCCGACAGTCGGTGAGGGTGACACGCGCTCGCTCCACACCGGGTCGCACAGCACCCGGTAGCCGTCGACCTCGACGAGGGCGGTCGAGTGCCCGAACCACGTCACGGCGAGTTCCGCCGCGTCGACCGGCGCGAGATAGGTCGACAACGGCACCTCGGTGCGAGGTCTCCCCCGCGACCCGCGGGTGAGCAGGTCTTTCGCGAAACCGCCCGCCGCCTCGGCGCCGAGCACGGACGCAGGGTCGGTGTTGTGGAAACGACCGTCGCGGTAGCGGGGCGACGCGGCGGCGTAGGGACGGATGTCGGAGACCGAGGCGCCGATGGAACCGGGCAGGCCGTTCACGGCGCGCGCGACCCACAGCGTGCCTGCTCCGGCGAGCGCTGCCGAGACGGCGGACCGGATGTTCATCGTCCGCGGAAGGTCGGGTCGCGGCGCTCGGCACGAGCGAGCCTGGCCTCCTGGGCGTCCTCGCTGAGCCACGCCGCGGCGAGTGCGGCGGTCTGCTCGGGTGTGGCCTCGTCGCGGGTGCCGTCGTCGTTGAGGAACAACTTCATCGCGTTCAGCGACAGCGGCGCGAGCTTCGCGATCTCGTGCGCCCAGGCCTGCGCGTCGGCGAGGTCGCCGATGCGATTGGCGAGCCCACGCGCGAGAGCTTCCTCGGCGGGGACGGGTTCGGCGGCGAGGAAGACCGCGCGTGCGGGACCGCCGCCGATGAGTGAGGCGAGTCGCCGGACCGTCCAGCGGTCCACCGAGATGCCCAGGCGCGCAGCAGGAACCGCGAAACGCGCAGTGGGCGCCACGACCCTCAGATCCGCCGCGAGCGTCAGTTGGGTGCCGGCACCGATGGCCGGGCCGTTGACGGCCGCGATCACCGGGATCGGGGCGTCCACGATGGTGCGCAGCATCTCGGCGAGGCTGTCGGTGAATCCTTCGGCGTAGACGTCGCCGGAGAGATCGGCCCCGGCGCAGAAGCTCGTGCCCCGCCCGGTGATCACCACGACACGCGCGTCGTCCGCCACGGCCTTGTCCACCGCTTCGCGGATCTCCACGCACAGCTGCGTGTTGAGCGCGTTACGACGCTCTTCGCGTTGCAGTTCCACGGTCACGACGTCGCCGTCGCGGCTGATCCCGATCATGTGTCGCCCCATCCCTTCGTCACCGAACACCACGCATCATTCCACCAGGGCGGCCGACGTGTTCCGATGGCGACCGGATGCGTGCGGATCCGAAGCGGAACCGGAGGTCAGAGGGCCACCTGAACGCTGGGCCGCCCTGACTGCGACGCCAGGATCGAACGATGGATCGCGCGGATATCCGAGCCCGGTTCGACTCCGAATCCGTCACTCAGGTCTTCGCGCAACTTGCTGTACACCTCGAGAGCCTCGATCTGGCGACCCGACCGGAACAGTGCCCGCATCAACTGCCCGTGGAGAGTCTCGTGCACCGGGTATTCGAATACCAGGGCCTGAAGCTCCGAGACCACCGTGTGCAACTCACCCATATCGAGCATCACTTCGTTCCGCAGTTCGATGAGCGCCAGCTCGACTTCCTCCATCTTCTGCACGAAGGCGCCGAGCTTCGTACCCCCCTGCGCACCGCCGAGGATCGGCTTGTGGAAATCGGCGGCAGCCTTGTCGAGGGCTGCGATCGACTCCGGAAGACTGCTCTTCCGGTGGAGTTCGCGCGCCGTGTCGTATTCCACGAGGACCCGACACCAGTCCACCACGTGACGGTCCACCGCCAACCGGTAACCACGGTTCTTCGTTTCGATCAGACCCGGATCCACTCCGCACCTCTGCGCGAACATACGCAGCTGCGAGATGTACACATGTATCGATTCGCGGGCGCGACGTGGCGGCTCGGATCCCCAGACCGCGTCGATGAGAACATCGACCGGTACGGTCCGTTGCGGTTCCAGCACGAGGCACACCCACAGGGCACGTATCCGGTTCCCCGAGGGCAACTCGTGACGCGCCCCGCCCACGGTGATCTCCAGTTCACCGAGCACGGCCACATCGCTCACCCGATCCGACGCAACAGCCACAACAGTCCCCCCGTCCCGGCACAATGTCATACCACTCGAATGCTTTATGGCCGAATGCAATACGGCACACAGGGGCAGATGCCCACGCGGGAGAACTCTACAGCCGGACATACGGCGGGAAAACCGGCGATCGCGACTGTGAGCGGATTCACAGGCGTAACAGATCCCAGCTTGGACGGGGTTCCGAACCGTACCGAATTCTACACCAGGACTTCATCTTCAGGAAATCAAAGGGTCAAACCGATGTGTGCCACTCACCGCTTTCGATGCGCGACCCGGCCTGTGACCGGATCACCTCCCACAGCCCCAACGGGGTATCGCACCGACCGTCGAACAACGCCTCGTCGGGTACCGTCACCGCGTAATGCGCCTCGACCGTTCCGAGGAGATGGACCAGCGCGAGCGAATCGATGCCGAGCGCCTGCAGCGTCTCGTGCGGCGTGATCTCGGCTGCCGCGTCGAGCCTCGGCAGTACCGAACGGAGCATCGTCTCGTAGTGTTCGTCCCAATTCCGCACCTTCTCCTGGTCCGACTTGTTCTCCTGCACGAAAGACACTTCCTCCCTGGCGAATACAACACGTGATGCAGCAACGACCCGCTGGCCACGGGTGACGACCTCGACCGGCGCCGGGCGCGAGAGAAAACCCATGAGACTGGCGGACAGGCCGTACGCCCCCACATTGGGGACGGAGATGATCCGACCCGGTGCGATGTCGCCGAATTCGATATGACGATTCAGGACGTCGGCCGGGGTACACAACGGACCGACGACAGCACCGGCCGCCGGGGCTCCATCGGAGGCCGAAGGGCCGAGCGCCGCGCTCGCACGCATCGGCAGCACACGTCCGATTCCGGACAAACCGCCCACGTGGTGGATACCGGTGTCCGTCACCACGAAATCCTTGTCACGGCTACGTTTCACGTCGAGCACACGCGCCACGAGCGTACCGCTGTCACACGTGAGATACCGACCGGACTCGAAGACCACCTTCGGATTGCCCTCACGCCATCCGGGTAGGCGACGGTCGAGTTCGAACTCGACGGACTCCCGCAGGGAGGGATACAGCGGGCGGGAGCCCTCCACTCCGTACGGGGCGGCGAAGCCACCGCCGAGATCCAGGACTTCGAGCGGGATCTCCCACCTCTCCGACAGTTCCACCGCGTACCGGATGCTGTTGACGATTTCCTCGATCAGGGCGTCCTCGTCGGTGGCGTTGCTCATCGGATAGAAATGGAAACCGTGAACGCGTGCGCCCGCGATCACGAGGTCCATGGGGAGCACCTCCACACTGTCGAGGTCGATCCCGAACTGCGAGGGGGTTCCCGTCATCCGCATCGCACCCTGCCCCGGGGCCGACGGTGCGTTCACGCGCAGAAGGCAGTCGGCCACGGAACTTCTCCGTTCCGCGGCAGAGGCGACACGACGCAAGTCGCGCACGGATTCGCAGGAGAAATTACGTACGCCGGCATCGAGCGCGGTACCGATCTCGCCTTCCGTCTTACCCGGGCCCGTATACAGCGCTTCTGCAGGATCGAAACCCGCCGCGAGCGCCGCCGCGAGTTCGCCGACGGAGCTGATCTCCGCCCGGCAACCGGCCGCTCTCAGTATCGCTCCGACATCGCTGTTGGGATTCGCCTTGAGCGAGAAGTAGATCTCGCTTCCGCCGGGAAGAGCCGCACGCAGGTCGGCTACCGCCTGCTCGATCGACTCTGCACGGAAGATGTACACCGGCGTCCCGAACTCGGCCGCGATGCCTTCGTACAGGTCGCCGGTACTCGTCGAGTGGTTTGTCACTGGTTCTCCTCGAATTCGCGGATCACACGCCGTGTGTCGATCTTTCCGTTGGCAGTCAGAGGCATTCGGTCGACAACGACACACAGTCCCGGAACTTTCTGGGGCTCGAGCCTTCGGTGCAGTTCGTCGACAACGTCACTCGCGGATACGCTTCCGGTCACCACGACCGCCAGTTCACGATCGCCGCGCGGTGGGATCACGACGACCTCGCGTATCCCGGGAACCCGCTCCACTGCAGCGGCGATCTCGGTGACGCTGGCACGCACACCCTTCGTCTTGAAAATGTCGTCACGCCGCCCTCGGAAGTACAGGTAACCGTCGTCGTCGACATATCCGTAGTCACCGGTGCGAAGGAATGCGGTGCCGTCCGGCCACCGTCCGAACCTCTCCGTTGTCATCTCGGGCTGCTCCCAGTACCCGTCCATCACGTTCGGTCCGGACACGACGATCTGTCCGACCGAACCGGGTTCGACGGGCCTGCCGTTCTCGTCCAGGATCGTCACCGCGGTACCGGGCAGGGGGCGACCGACGCTTCCGGGACGGATCCGGTCGAGATCCGGTTCGGCCACGGTCACCCGCTTGCACTCGGTGATGCCGTACATGGCCACGATCGCGGCGCACGGCAACACCTCCCGTAACTCGGCGATACGGGACTCCGACAGGTCGGCTCCGGTACTGGTGACCATGCGAACCGAGCATGCGGGACCGGACCGTCGTAGCAATGCGTACAACATGTGGGCGACCGGCGGTACGACGGGCAGAACCGTGACGTCGATGCGTCGGATCACGGCGAGCATCTCGGTGGCGCGCGCAGCATCGGCGAGCACGACCTGCGCGCCTACCGAGAATGCGAGCAAGAGCTGGTACAGCCCGTAGTCGAACGACAGCGGCGACAGCAGGGCGATCGTGTCGTCGGCACGATAGTTCAGCCGCTGTTGTATCGCGTGCACGCCGAACTCCATCGCGGACGCCGGGCACCGCACTCCTTTGGGCGCAGCCGTACTTCCGGAGGTGTACATCAATGCGGCGAGTGCCGACGGCTCGTGCGCCACGAGGTGCGGTGGATCGAGTGGGTCCGACGGATCGGTGAGGGCGCCGTCCACCACCAGTACCGGTCGGCAGTCCTCGACGATTCCTTCCAACTGGGTGTCGGTCAGTTGTGGGTGGAGCGGCACATAGGTCGCTCCCAGCCCCCACACTGCGAACGCAACGGCGACGGCATCGGGGGTGGCGGACATGCGCACAACGACCCGTTCTCCAGGGCCGACCCCGAGACGCGCCAGTTGGGCCGCGACCTCGACCGTGCGGTCCCACAGCCGGTCGTAGGAGAACATTGTGCCGTCCACCGTGCGAAGAGCGACAGCGTCGGGTGTTTCGGTACGGGCAACGGCGAGTAGTGCGAACGGGCCGCGGAAAGCGACCGCGGCGGTTGCACTCAGGTCTGTCATGGCAGTCCTCTCATGTCGTACTCGGGTTGATGGTGCGACGGGGCGGAAGAAGGCGGAATGCGACCACGGCTCCGATCCCGACGACGAGCGCTGCTGCGGAGAACGCCCATTGTGTGGCCGTCCGGAACTCCGCAACGGCCTCGGCGAGAGCGACCGCATCGCCTGCCGCGCGAGCGTCGACGATGACGAGACCCGCCGCAGCAGCGTCCCCCGAACCGGTCCCGGCGAATCGGTACGCCAGGGCGAGGGCTCCCCCGACCACGGCCACCCCGGCGGAGAATCCGATCTCCTGCATCGTGTCGTTCACCGCGGCGGCGTCCCCCACTCGAGAAGGTGGTGCACTCGCCACCATCGACTCGGTCACCAGAGGCAGAGCGACACCCACACCCGTTCCTGCGACGGTCACCGCCGCGATCGTGACGCCCACGGGTGCGGCGGGTAGGAGCGCGATCGACAGCGCCGCCGACGCAACGACGAGCAACCCGCCGACCGCGCCTGCACGGACCCCCCAGGCGCTCGCCAGCGGTCCGGACAGGATCGTTCCGACGATCATGGCGATGGTGACCGGTGTGACCGCCAGGCCGGCTGCGAAGGGCGAGAACCCGAAGGCGTACTGCAACAGCTGCGTGAGCACGAACAGCGAGCCTGCAACGGCGAAGAACATCAGCATGTTCGCCACCGATGCACCGAGGAAGCTTCTCGTCTCCCATCCGGCCGGCGCCGACCCCCCATGAGGACGTCGTCGCCGCCGCCACGCGAGGGTCACCCAGGCGGAGGCCGACACCACGACACACACCAGCGCGATGACGGGAAGATCGGACAGGACCGTGAGGGCGACGAGAAGCGGTGCTGTGCCGAGTATCCGGAGGAACGTGGTGAATACTGCGAATCCGTCCGTGCGTTGTGGCGCGAGAGGCGGAACACCGACCGTCACCGTCACCGCCACCGCGGCGGCACTGCAGGTGACGGCGACAAAGATCGACACCCATCCGAAGGTATCCACCAGTGCACCGCCGAGAACCGGCCCTCCCGCGGCGCCGGCCACCGACACCGCCGTCCAGACCGCGATGGCCCGCGATCGACGCTCCGGTGGCGACGTCTCGACCGCGACCGCGAGAGTTGCAGGCATGACGAACGCCGCGCCCGCCCCGATGAGGGTGCGACCGGCGATCACCCCGATCTCGGTGGGGACGGCCCAGGCCGCACAGGCGCCGAGTGACGCCACCCACAGCCCCGTCACGAGGGCCCGGCGCGCACCCCACCGTCCGCACACATATCCTGCCGGGAGCAGCAATGCTGCGAACGTCACGGAGTAGGAGACCACGACGAGCCGCATCGCGGCATCGGACAGGGTCAATTCCGCAGCCATCGCGGGCAGGGCGACATTCACGGCCGTGTTGTTGAAGATGACGACGGTGACCGCGAGTGATACCAGTACGAGCACGGAGGTGTTCGCCCGGGGGCGCCCGGGAAGATGAACGTCTGCCGAAGCGGTCACCGCATTGCCTCTTCTCCGTGACGGCGATCGGTGCGGCCCACGCAGAACATCGCCACCCCGCCCACGACGATGGTGAGACCCGCGAACCGGAAAAGAGATCCGTAGGAACCCGTCGATTCCAGCAGACGGACCGCGGCCAACGGCGCCACGAGCTGGGGTAGCACCACGGCCATGTTGAAAATGCCGAGATCCCTTCCGTGACGCCGAGGGGAGCGCAAACGTGCTGTGATGACCCCGAATCCGGCGCCGAGGCAGATTCCGAGGCCGGTACCGAAGCCGATGGCCGCAACGAACGTCCATGACAACGAAGTCGTGGCGTCGAAGGCGAACAACGCGACTCCGGCGCACAGTGCCCCCGCCAAAGACACCGCCCGACCGTCACCGAGCCGTGCCGCGACTCGTCCGGACATCACCGAACACAACGCCGAGGTCACCACGAATCCGAGGGTGAGTACGAGCACTGCACGGTCCGGGCGGTCCGCCCCGAGGTGGTCGGTCACGAAGTAGAGGAGGAACTGCGTCACGCAACCGAGTCCGAACATCACGCACAATCGCCCCACCCAGGCGAGGACGAGATCGACCCGGACTCCGCTCGCATCCTCTCCGGCCTCGTCCGGATCCGGCCCGGACCCCGTGTACTCCGCATGCTCCGCTGAGACGGAACCCGCGTTCCCGAAAAACGGGCCCACTGTGAGCACGGTGGCCGCTGCGACGAGGAGGTAGCCGGTGGAGGCGTCGGGCGCGGCCGTTGCGATGACCGATCCGATCAATGCCCCGCCCATCTGCGCAGCGGAGAGCACGCCCGCCATCCGAGATCGGCGCGAAGGGTGGGTCCTGTCGGCGAACGTCGCTTCGATACTGCACTGCAGGGCGCCCAGCCCCACCTGTGCACAGGCCCAGGCGAGCACGAGGGCGGCGGGGTCCCGAACCATCGAACACCAGATCAGGGCACCCACCGAAACACCGGTACCGATGATCGCGAACGGTCTTCTCCCCCATCGGTATCGGAACCTGTCCGACACGACACCCCAAGCCGGGTACGCACACAGGAGAACGAGACTTCCCACCGCCGTGACCGTTCCGAACAACCGCGCCTTCGAGTCCGGAGCGATCTCTGCGGCCGTCAGCGCCAGGAGCACCTGCGTCGGCGCGAAGAATGCGAGCCAGAAGCCGACGGCAGCCACGACGAGTGCACGTTGCCCCCGCGGGTCATGCCGGATGTCGTCGCGGGTGCCGGACGGGAATCGTTCGACAGTGCTCACAGCACACCCACCCGGGTACGGTCGACGACCGCGGCTACCAACGCGGTCACTTCCGAACGATTCTCCGTCACGAGGAAATGGCCGGCGCCGTCGAGGATCGAGAGGGAGAAGTCCCGACCGGCGTGGAGGCGCCAGGTCGCCAGTCGCTCCGGGGGCGCGAGCCGGTCACGGCTTCCCCCGATCACGTGGAGCGACACCGGCAGCGGCGCCAGCTCGGCATCACCGACCACTCGCGCGCTACGACACAACCGCAGATCGTCCTTGACCGGGCGCATGAGCGGCCCGAGCCATTCGGGCCTCTCGAGCAGTATCGGCGGGATACCACCGAGTTCGGTGAGCGAACGCGCGATCTCGAGATCGGTCATCTCGTCGAGTGGGAGACCCGCGGGCTGCAGATGCGGCGGATTCGACGCCACCACGATCATCGCGAGCGGCAACCGGGCGTTGGGGGGGCGGGGGACGCCCCCCCCCCCCCAGAAGGGCGAGGCCCCCCCCCCGGTGGGCCCCACGGCCCAGCACGGGGGGGGGGGGGTTGGGCGGGCGCGGGGGGGGGTTATATGGGGGGGGTGTGCCCCATCTGGCGGCCTCTCGCCCCCCCCCGCCCGATGCCGGTCGCTCTAGAGGAGCGGACCGCCTGCGGCGATCGCCGACAGCTGAGCGAATTCGTCGGCCTTGAGGGAGGCGCCTCCCACGAGGCCGCCGTCGACGTCGGTCTGAGCGATGAGCTCACCGACGTTCTTGGCGTTGACCGACCCGCCGTACAGGACTCGGACCGATGCCGCGACCTCGGGCGAGGCCAGTTCGGCGAGGGTGCTGCGCACCGCGGCGCACACCTCCTGTGCGTCGGCCGCCGAAGCGACCTTGCCCGTGCCGATGGCCCAGACCGGCTCGTACGCGACGACGATCTTTGCGATCTCGTCGGCGGACAGGCCGGCGAGCGAGTTCTTCAACTGCTCGACGTTGTACTCGACGTGGTTGCCGGCTTCGCGGACGTCGAGTCCTTCGCCGATGCACACGATCGGAGTGAGACCGTGCCGCAGCGCGGCCTTGGTCTTGTCGCGGACGATCTCGTCGGTCTCACCGTGCAGGGTGCGACGCTCGGAGTGCCCGACGATCACGTAGGTGCAGCCGAGCTTCGCGAGCATCGCGCCGGAGATCTCGCCGGTGTAGGCGCCGGAGTCGTGGACCGAGATGTCCTGGGCTCCGTAGGTGATGCCGAGCTTGTCGCCCTCGACGAGGGTCTGCACCGAGCGGATGCCGGTGAACGGCGGGATGACCGTCACGTCGACCTTCTCGAGGTACTTCTCGGGAAGGGTGAACGCGATCTTCTGCACCAGGGCGATGGCCTCGAGGTGGTTGAGGTTCATCTTCCAGTTGCCCGCGATGAGCGGTGTCCGTGCCATGACCGTCAGCCCTCCAGAACTGCGATGCCGGGCAGTTCCTTGCCCTCGAGGTACTCGAGGGAGGCGCCACCACCGGTGGAGATGTGGGAGAAGCGGTCCTCACCGAGTCCGAGCGACCGCACGGCCGCAGCGGAGTCGCCGCCACCGACGACGCTGAACGCGCCCTTGCCGGTGGCCTCGATGATCGCTTCCGCTACACCCTTCGTGCCCGCCGCGAAGTTCTCGAACTCGAACACGCCCATCGGGCCGTTCCAGAACACCGTCTTCGCCGAGCCGAGGAGCGAGGCGAAGCGCCGCACGGACTCCGGTCCGATGTCGAGGCCCATCCATCCGTCGGGGATGGAGTCGGCCGCGACGGTCTGCGACTGTGCGTCGGCCGCGAACTTGTCGGCCACCACCACGTCCTGAGGGATGTGGATGACGTCGCCGAAGCGTTCGAGCAGTTGCTTGCAGGTGTCGATCATCGACTCCTCGAGCAGCGACGTGCCGACCGAGTAGCCCTGTGCCGCAAGGAAGGTGAAGCACATGCCGCCACCGATTACGAGCGTGTCGACCTTGGGTGCGAGCGCCTCGATGACCCCGAGCTTGTCGGAGACCTTCGAGCCGCCGAGCACCACGGCGTACGGACGCTCGGTGTCGGTGGTGAGCTTGGCGAGCACGTCGACCTCGGCCGCGACGAGACCACCCGCGTAGTGCGGGAGCAGCGTCGCGACGTCGTAGACCGACGCCTGCTTGCGGTGCACGACACCGAAGCCGTCGGAGACGAATGCGCCGTCGTCGCCGACGAGCTCGACGAGCTCACGGGCGAAGGCGAGCCGCTCGGCATCGTCCTTGCTGGTCTCGCGAGCGTCGAAGCGGACGTTCTCGAGCAGGAGGATGTCGCCGTCGGTCAGCCCTTCGGAACGCGCCAGCGCATCCTGGCCGACGACGTCGGAGGCGAGCTGGACGTTGCGGTCGAGCACCTCACCGAGTTTCGCTGCGACGGGCGCGAGCGAGTACTTCGGATCCGGCTCGCCCTTGGGGCGGCCGAGGTGCGCGGTCACGACGACCTTGGCCCCGGCCTCCGCGAGCGTGCGGATGGTGGGCGCGGACGCGAGGATGCGGCCGGCGTCGGTGATCGTGTCGCCGTCGAGCGGGACGTTGAGGTCGGAGCGCACGAGTACGCCCCGACCCTCCACACCTGCGTCGAGCAGATCCTCGAGGGTCTGAACTGCCACTGTTCAAATGTCCTGTTCTACGAGTTTCAAAGAGACTTGCCGACGAGACCGACGAGGTCGGCAAGACGATTCGAGTAGCCCCACTCGTTGTCGTACCACGAGACGACCTTGACCTGCTCGTCGATGACCTTGGTCAGAGGCGCGTCGAAGATCGACGAGTGCGGGTCGGTGACGATGTCCGAGGACACGATCGGATCGGTGTTGTACTTCAGGATGCCCTTCAGCGGACCCTCCGCGGCAGCCTTCAGTGCGGCGTTGACCTCATCGGCGGTGGCCTTCTTGGTGAGGGTCGCGGTGAGGTCGGTGACCGAGCCGGTCGGGACCGGGACGCGCAGCGCGTAGCCGTCGAGCTTGCCGAGCAGCTCGGGGAGCACGAGGCCGATGGCCTTGGCGGCGCCTGTGCCGGTGGGGACGATGTTCAGGGCGGCAGCGCGGGCGCGACGCAGATCCTTGTGCGGTCCATCCTGCAGGTTCTGGTCCTGGGTGTACGCGTGGATCGTGGTCATCAGGCCCTTCTCGATGCCGAACTCGTCGTTCAGCACCTTGGCGAGGGGGCCGAGGCAGTTCGTGGTGCACGAGGCGTTGGAGATGATGTTCTGCGTGCCGTCGTACTTGTCGTGGTTGACGCCCATGACGATGGTGATGTCCTCGTCGGTGGCAGGCGCCGAGATGATGACCTTCTTGGCGCCGGCGTCGATGTGCCCCTTCGCCTTGGCGGCGTTGGTGAAGATGCCGGTGGACTCGACGACGACGTCGACACCGAGGTCGCCCCACGGAAGAGCGGAGGGGCCCTCCTTGATCGAGAGGGCCTTGATCTTCCGATCGCCGACGACGATGTCGTCGCCCTCGACATGCACGTCCTTGTCGAGGCGCCCCAGGATCGAGTCGTACTTCAGGAGCGTCGCGAGGGTGTCGTTGTCGGTGAGGTCGTTGACGGCAACGATCTCGATGTCGGTGGTGCCGAGTGCCTTCTGTGCCTCGACCGCCCGGAAGAAGTTGCGCCCGATGCGTCCGAATCCGTTCACGCCTACGCGGACAGTCACAATGAAGCTCCTTTGCCCAGTATTCCGATGGTCGTACTTGTGTGACCTTCACCCTAGTGGGGTTCGGTCGTACTGTGGGGAGCCGCCCGGCCGTGGCGCGAACTCCCTTGCAAGCCTGCCCCGCTATGCCTCGTCCAGCAACTCAGCGGTGACGGCCGACTCCGTATCGGGGATCCCGAGTTCCTTCGCGCGACGATCCGCCATCGACAGCAGGCGGCGGATCCGTCCCGCGACGGCGTCCTTGGTCATCGGCGGATCGGCGAGCTGGCCGAGCTCCTCGAGGGACGCCTGACGGTGCTGCACGCGCAGCGCGCCGGCGGCAGCGAGGTGGTCGGGCACGTCGGCGCCGAGGATCGCCAATGCCCGCTCGACCCGCGCGGCGGCCGCCACGGCGGCGCGTGCGGACCGGCGCAGATTGGCGTCGTCGAAGTTGGCGAGGCGGTTCGCGGTCGCCCGCACCTCCCGGCGCATGCGGCGCTCCTCCCAGACCAGCCGGGTGTCCTGCGCGCCCATGTGGGTGAGCAGCGCGCCGATGGCCTCGCCGTCGCGGATCACCACCCGGTCGGCGCCGCGCACCTCACGCGCCTTGGCAGTGACGCCGAGCCGGCGGGCGGCGCCGACGAGCGCGAGGGCGGCCTCCGGGCCGGGGCAGCTCACCTCGAGCGCCGAGGAACGGCCCGGTTCGGTGAGCGAGCCGTGCGCGAGAAACGCCCCGCGCCACGCCGCGGCGGAGTCGGAGACGCTGCCGCCGACCACCTGTGCCGGCAGTCCGCGCACCGGTCGTCCGCGACCGTCGAGCAGACCGGTGCGGCGGGCCAGCGCCTCACCGTCCTTCCCGACACGGACGATGTACCGGGAGCTCTTGCGCAGACCACCCGCGCCGAGCACCTGAATCTCCGCGGGATAGCTGTAGAGCTCGAAGATCTCGCGGCGGAGGCGACGTGCGATCGATCCGAGGTCGACCTCGGCCTCGACGACCACTCGCCCGGCGACGATGTGCAATCCCCCGGCGAAGCGCAGGAGGGCGGACACCTCGGCCTTGCGGTTGCTGATCCTGGTGACCGACAACCTGCTCAGCTCGTCCTTGACCTCCGCTGTCATTGCCACGAGACGCTCTCCCTCCCACCCCCGCGTGTGGCACGGACTCCACCGCGCGAGGACAGACATGTTTCCAGTGCCCCCGCCAACTTGGCGGGGTCGTGTCGATGCGTACCGGTCTCGGCGACGTCGACGAACGAGACGTCCGCTCCGAATCGGGCCGCGGACCGGCTCAGGTGCTCGCGCTCGCGTCCTTCCGGTACCGAGGCAGCATCCACGACGACGTGGTCGACACGGAAATCGGGGGCGTGCTGGGCGAGAACGTGCAGGTGGCGTTCCGCGGAGAAGCCTGCGGTCTCCCCCGGTTCCGCCGCGAGGTTGAGCACGAGGACCTTGAGCGCCGTCGTGTGGACCAGCGCCTCGTGCAGGTCCGGGACGAGCACGTGCGGGATGACGCTCGAGAACCAGGATCCCGGGCCGAGCACCACGAGATCGGCCTCGCACACCGCGTCGAGCGCAGGCGGGCAGGCCGGCGGATCGGCGGGAATCAGCCGGACCCGGCGCACCTTGCCCGGGGTGGTCGCCACCGCGACCTGCCCCCGGATGCAGCGGCTCACCCGCGGGTCGGATTCGAGTCCCGACACGTCGGCCTCGATGTCGAGCGGGATCGGCGACATGGGCAGCACACGGCCGCGCACGTCGAGGACGCGGGCGAGCATGTCGAGGGCGGTGACGGTGTCGCCCGCGACCTCGGCGAGCCCGGCGAGGATCAAGTTGCCGACCGAGTGCCCGGCGAGGGCGCCCGTGCCCCCGAAGCGGTGTTGGACGGTCTCGGTCCACACCCGGACCTCGTCGTCGCGGCCGGCGAGCGCTGCGAGCGCCATGCGCAGGTCGCCGGGTGGGACGACGCCGAGTTCGGCGCGCAGCCGTCCCGAGGACCCTCCGTCATCGGCGACGGTCACCACGGCGGTGACCCGGTCGGTGAGGCGCCGGACGGCACTGAGCGTCGCGTACAGGCCGTGTCCGCCACCGAGAGCAGTGATCGCGGGGCCGGGCACCGCCCCGGAGCTCGGAGCGCTCTCGGAGTACGGCGTGCTGTCGGAGTCGGGAGTCTCGGCGGCGTTCACTCGCGCCCCAGATCCCGGTGCACCACGTTCACCGTCAGATCCGGTGCCTGCTCGAGGCGTGCAGCGAGGGCCTCGGCCATCGCCACGCTCCGGTGTTTCCCTCCGGTGCAGCCCACTGCAATCGTCATGTAGCGCTTCCCCTCCCGACGGTAACCGGCGGTCGTCAGATCGAGCAGCCGGTGATAGGTGGCGAGATAGTCCTCGGCACCGTCGCGGGAGAGTACATAGTCGCGCACCGCCGCGTCCTGCCCGGTGTGCGGCCGCAATTCGGCGATCCAGTGGGGGTTCGGCAGGAACCGCACGTCGCACACGACGTCGGAGTCCATGGGCAGGCCGTACTTGAAGCCGAACGACTCCACGGTCACCCGGATGGTGTCGGATGTGGCGTCGCCGAAGGCCGCCTCGATCTTGCGACGCAGATCGGGCCCGGACAGCGCGGACGTGTCGATGACGAGGTCGGCCGCGGCCTTCACGGGAGCGAGCTGCTCGCGTTCGACGGCGATGCCGTCGGTGAGCGTGCGATCGGCCGTGTCGGACTGCAGCGGATGACTGCGGCGTACCTGCTCGAACCGCCGGACGAGCACCGAGTCGGCCGCTTCGAGGAACAGCACCCGGGTGTTGACCGGGCGGGCCGCCAGATCGGTGACGACGCGTTCGAGGTCGCCGGTGAACAACCGGCTGCGCACGTCCATCACCACGGCGAGACGTTGCAGCGGAGGTTCGGCCTGCACCGCGAGATCGATCATCGACAGCACCAACTGGGGCGGGAGGTTCTCCGCGACGTACCACCCGAGATCCTCGAGGGCGGTCGCCGCAGTACTCAGTCCGGCTCCGGACAGTCCGGTGACGACGATGACCTCGGCCTGCGCCGGCCGTTCACCGTCGACACCCTGTTCCGAACCGTCCGCCATCCCCGGGATCCGACCCACTTCGGTCACTGTTCCGACTCCGCTCGTACTCCCGACACGCCGACGGAGCCATCATCGCCTACGGGCGTGTCGCCCGCATCCGCGGCCGTCGGGTCACCCGCAGGTGCCGCAGCCGGATCGCTCGCATCCGCGACGGTCGGGGCGTCGGTGTCCTGCGGCGACTCGGCCGGAGCCGGTACGTCGCCCCGCAGCGCCTCGAGGACGGCTTTCGCCGTGGCCTGCCCGATCCCGGGCACCGCGGTGATCTCCTCGACGCTCGCCTCGCGTAGCCGCGCGACCGACCCGAAGTGGGTGACGAGCGCCTTGCGTCGGGTGTCGCCGAGACCACGAACCCCGTCGAGAGCGGAGGCGGTCATGCGCTTGGACCGCTTGCTGCGGTGGTAGGTGATCGCGAAACGGTGTGCCTCGTCGCGGATACGCTGCAGCAGGTACAGCGACTCGCTGGTGCGCGGAAGGATCACCGGGTCCTCCTCCCCCGGCACCCACACCTCCTCGAGACGCTTCGCGAGCCCGACGACCGCGACATCCGTGATACCGAGTTCGTCGAGGACCTCGGCCGCGGCCGCGACCTGCGGCGCACCACCGTCGACGACGAACAGGTTCGGCGGGTAGGCGAACCTGCGCGGACGGCCCGTCGCCGGGTCCAGTGCTGCTTCGGGCGCGAGGTCCCCGCCGTCGCCACCCTCCGGAACGGATCCGTCCGACTCGGCCTGTCGGGCGAGGTCGCGGTTGTGGCGGAGGAAACGCCGGCGGGTGACCTCGGCGATCGAGGCGACGTCGTCGGAGTGCCCGTCGCCCGCGGCGTGCTTGATGGCGTAGTGCCGGTAGTCGGACTTGCGGGGCAGTCCGTCCTCGAAGACGACCAGCGATGCGACGACGTCGGTGCCCTGCACGTGGCTGATGTCGACACACTCGATACGCAGCGGCGCCGAGTCGAGGTCGAGGGCGTCCTGGATACCCTGCAACGCCGCCGATCGGGCATTGAAGTCGCCCGCGCGCCGCAGCTTGTGCTGGGCAAGTGCTTCCTTGGCGTTGCGTTCGACCGTGTCGGCCAGTGCCTTCTTGTCGCCGCGCTGCGGGATGCGCAGACGCACGGGACCGCCGCGCAGACGCCCGAGCCAGCGGCTCATCTCGTCCGGGTCGGGCGGCAGGGCGGGGACGAGCACCTCGCGCGGCACGGCACTGGTGGCGTCCGCGTCGTCGGTGCCGAGCGCGGCCTCCTCGCCGTAGAACTGGGTGAGGAACTGTTCGACGAGCAGCGAGAGTTCTTCGGCGTCGTCGGTCCCCTCGGCGGCCTCGACGCCTTCGATGTCGCGGTCCTCGGGACGGTCGAGCACGTCGCCGGACTTCTCGACGACCCAGCCGCGTTGACCCCGCACGCGACCGCCGCGCACGTGAAAGACCTGGACGGCCACCTCGAGGTCGTCGCCGGCGAACGCCACGAGGTCGGCGTCGGTACCGTCGCCGAGCACGACGGCCTGCTTCTCGAGTGCCTTGCGCAGTGCCCCGAGATCGTCGCGCAGGCGGGCTGCGGTCTCGAAGTCGAGTTCCTCCGCGGCGGCCTGCATCCGCTTCTCGACATCGCGGACGAGTTTGTCGGTGCGACCGGCGAGGAAGTCGCAGAAGTCCTCGACGATGCGGCGGTGTTCGTCGGCGGAGACGCGTCCGACACACGGCGCGGAGCATTTGTCGATGTAGCCGAGCAGGCACGGGCGGCCGATCTGCGCGTGCCGCTTGAAGACCCCGGCCGAGCACGTGCGCGACGGGAACACCCGTAGCAACAGGTCGAGGGTCTCGCGGATCGCCCAGGCATGCGAGTAGGGACCGAAATAGCGCACGCCCTTGCGGCGCGGCCCCCGGTAGACGAACAGACGGGGGTATTCCTCGTTCAACGTGACCGCGAGCATCGGGTACGTCTTGTCGTCGCGGTAGCGGACGTTGAACCGCGGATCGAACTCCTTGATCCAGTTGTACTCGAGTTGGAGTGCCTCGACCTCGGTGCGCACCACCGTCCACTCGACCCGGCCCGCGGTGGTCACCATCTGACGGGTGCGCGGATGCAGCGAGGCGATGTCGGCGAAGTACGAGTTCAGGCGGGACCGGAGATTCTTCGCCTTGCCGACGTAGACGACCCGGCCGTGCGGGTCGCGGAACTTGTAGACCCCCGGCTCCGTGGGAATGGAACCGGGGGCTGGGCGATATGTCGAGGGGTCGGGCACAGGTCCAGGCTAGTCGTCGCCCCTGACGGCTCCGCCGTCGTCGTTGCGCCTGACGGCTCCGCCGTCGTCGTGGCGCCTGACGGCTCCGCCGTCGTCGTTGTCGCTGACGGCTCCGCCGGTGTAGCGGGACTCCAGTTCGCGGAAACGCTCGAGCGCGTCCACGGCGCGTTCCCCGTCGCGCGCCTGGATGGCGACGACGGGCACGTACTCGTCGAACGGCAGTTCGAGGCGGGCCCAGGGGGCGCCCTGGTCGAAGAACAGCCCGCGCACGTCGGTCCACGGGATGTGTCGTTCGGCGACCACGTTGCGGACGGAGACGCCGTCGGCACCCGCCCGCAGCCGTGGGCGGGTGAACAGCAGGACGCCTCCGGTGAGCACGACACCGATGGCGAGGATCGCGATCTGGTCGACGACCCGCAGGTGCACGCCGGTGTCGCCGCCCCCGCGGAGCACGAGCGCCGCGAAGATGTGGATGGCCATGACGACGACCGCCGCCACGACGACCCAGCGCCGCATCTTCTCCGGGCGTACCTCGAGATCCCAGCCGGTCTCGTCGCGGGTCAACGCGCCGCCTTCCGCAGCCGCCGCAGGGTCACGGCGGTGTCGAGCGCGGCCGCGCAGGCCTGGCCGCCCTTGTCTTCCGCGGAGCCGGGCAGACCGGCGCGGTCGCGGGCCTGCTGTTCGGTGTCGGTGGTGAGAACACCGTTGCCCACGGGGGTGCCCTCGTCGAGCGCGATCCGGGTGAGGCCGTAGGTCACGGCGTCGCACACGTACTCGAAGTGCGGTGTGCCGCCGCGGATCACCACGCCGAGCGCGACGACCGCGTCGTGGGTGCGGGCGAGCTGCTGCGCGACGACGGGAAGCTCGATCGCTCCGGCGACCCGCTCGAGGGTGACGTCGGTGACACCCGCCTGCTCGGCGACACGCTGTGCGCCTGCGATGAGGGCGTCGGAGATCTCGGTGTGCCAGCTGCCGGCGACGATCGCAAGGCTCAGCCCTGCGGCGTCGGCGAGCTGCAGGTCGGGCAGGCCTTCGCCGCTCATCAGGCGTCTCCCTCGTCGAACTCGTCGAGACCGATCAGGTCGTGGCCCATGCGATCGCGCTTCGTGCGCAGGTACGAGATGTTCTCGCGGTTCGCGCGCAACGGCATCGGGACACGTTCGGTGATCTGCAGGCCGTAGCCGTCGAGACCGACGCGCTTGGCCGGGTTGTTGGTCAGCAGCCGCATCGACGAGATACCGAGGTCGACGAGGATCTGAGCGCCGATGCCGTAGTCGCGGGCGTCGGCGGGCAGGCCGAGTTGCAGGTTGGCGTCGACGGTATCGGAGCCGGAGTCCTGCAGCTGGTAAGCCTGCAGCTTGTGCATCAGGCCGATGCCGCGTCCCTCGTGGCCACGCATGTAGAGCACGACGCCGCGGCCTTCCTCGGCCACCATCTCGAGGGCGGCGTCGAGCTGCGGACCGCAGTCGCAGCGCAGCGACCCGAAGACGTCGCCGGTCAGGCATTCGGAGTGCACACGCACGAGCACGTCGGAGCCGTCGCCGTCCGGGCCGGCGATGTCGCCGCGGACGAGCGCGACGTGTTCGACGTCGTCGTAGATGCTCTGGTAGCCGACGGCCGTGAAGTCGCCGTGCCGGGTGGGGATGCGGGCCTCGGCGACGCGCACGACGTGCTTCTCGTGCTTGCGGCGCCATGCGATGAGATCCGCGATCGAGATCAGGGCGAGTTCGTGTTCGTCGGCGAAGACCCGCAGTTCGTCGGTGCGCGCCATCTCGCCTTCGTCCTTCTGCGAGACGATCTCGCAGATGACGCCGGCCGGTCGCAGGTCGGCCATGCGCGCGAGGTCGACGGCGGCCTCGGTGTGCCCGGGCCGGCGCAGGACGCCGCCCTCCTTGGCGCGCAGCGGCACCACGTGACCGGGACGCGTGAAGTCCTGGGCGGTGGAGTTCGGGTCGGCGAGCAGCCGCATGGTGGCGGCGCGGTCGGACGCGGAGATACCTGTGCCGATGCCTTCCCTCGCGTCGACGGTGACCGTGTAGGCGGTGCCGTGCTTGTCCTGGTTGACGCTGTACATGGGAGGCAGACCGAGACGGTCGCAGTCCTCGCCGTCCAGGGGCACGCACAGGTACCCGGACGTGTAGCGGACCATGAACGCCACGAGTTCCGGCGTTGCCTTCTCCGCGGCGAAGATGAGGTCGCCCTCGTTTTCACGGTCTTCGTCGTCGACCACGACGACCGCCTTACCGGCGGCGATGTCGGCGACCGCGCGCTCGATGGTGTCGAACCTCGTCACTTCCCTGGACTCCAACTCTCGTATCCGGACGACTCGTGCTCCGCGTCCACTGTCGATCTCCACAGTACGACGCGTCAGCGCGCGTTCTGCAGGCGCTCCACGTACTTGGCGATCACGTCGACCTCGAGGTTGACGAGGGTGCCCGGCTCGGCGGTGCCGAGCGTCGTCAGCGACAGCGTGGTCGGAATGAGCGAGATCTCGAACCACTCCTGTCCGCGTTCCCCTCCGAGACCCGAGACCGTCAACGAGACACCGTCGACGGTGATCGATCCCTTTTCGACCACGTAGCGGGAGATTTCGGCCGGGAGCGAGATGCGCACCACAGTCCAGTTCTCCGAGGGTGTGCGGGAGACGACGGCTCCGGTGGCGTCGACGTGGCCCTGCACGAGGTGGCCGCCGAGGCGACTGTTCAGCGCGGCGGCGCGTTCGAGGTTGACGGAGCTGCCGAGCGTGAGCTGTCCGAGCGACGACCGGTTCAGCGTCTCCTGCATTACATCGGCGGTGAAGGACCCGCCGTCGAGGACGTCGACGACCGTCAGGCACACCCCGTTGACCGCGATCGAATCGCCGTGCTCGGCGTCGGAGGTGACCAGCGGTCCGCGCACGGTGAAGCGTGCCGAGTCGGCGAGGTCCTCCTTCGCGACGATCTCACCGAGTTCCTCGACTATGCCGGTGAACATGTTCCGCTCCTTAGCTCCCGATCCGCGACCGGGTCCGATTCGGTTGTCCCGGTCCGGGACGAGTGTCGGTTGTCCCGGTCCGGGACGAGTGTCGGTTGTCCCGGTCCGGGACGAGTGTCAACAGAATGTCCGAGCCGACGGTCTCGACCCGTTCCCGGCGGAACCGTAGCGCGTCGGAGATCGTGCCCACCCCGGCGTCCTCGACGGCGGCCTCGCCGGCTCCGAGCACGACGGGCGCCAGGTATGCCTGGATGCGGTCGACGCAGCCCGCTGCGAGGAAGGCGCCCGCGAGCCGGGGGCCGCCTTCGAGCAGCACGTCGGGTCGGTCGCCGAGCGCGTCGAGCACCTCCCCGATGTCGTGGGTGCGCAACACCAGCGTCGGCGCCGCGTCATCGAGAACTCTTGCGGAGGTGGGGATCTCACGCATACCGATAACGACCCTCAGCGGCTGGTGCGGCGCGAGTTCGCCGTCGGGCAGACGGGCGGTCAACCACGGGTCGTCGGTGAGGACGGTGCCGGTTCCGACGATGATGGCGTCGAGCCGGCTGCGCTGGTCGTGCACGCGCGCACGCGACTCGGGACCGGAGATCCACTTGCTCGTGCCGTCGGCGGCCGCGCTGCGACCGTCCATCGACGCGGCGTACTTCCACGTCACGTGCGGCCGGCCGGTGTGTTGCCGGTGCAGCCATGCCCGCAGCGGGCCGCGGGCGACGGTCTCGGCACCGAGACCGGGATGCACCGTGATGCCCGCGGCGCGGAGGGTGTCGGCGCCGCCCCCGGCGACGGGATTCGGATCGGCGACGGAGTAGTACACCGTCGCGATCCCCGCCTCGATGAGGGCCTGCGCGCACGGGCCGGTGCGGCCGGTGTGGTTGCACGGTTCGAGGGTGACGACGGCGGTTCCGCCGCGCGCGCGTTCGCCCGCGGCCTCGAGTGCCCGGACCTCCGCGTGTGGACCGCCGGGTGGTGCGGTGGCCCCGACACCTGCCACCGCGCCGTCCGCGTCGAGGATCACCGCTCCGACAGGCGGGTTGGGGCTGGTCGTGCCCCGCACGGCCTCCGAGGCGTCGAGCGCGAACTGGAGGGCTTCGGCGATCTCGGGTGCGGTCACGGCGCGAGCGTCAGGTGCGGGGACGCAGCCCCGGCCTGCGCCCGCAGTTTGCGGACCGCCTCACCGGGATCGGCGGCGCCGTAGACGGCGGACCCGGCGACGAAGCAGTCCACACCGGCTTCCGCGGCGGCCTCGATGGTGTCGGTGTTGATGCCACCGTCGATCTCGACGAGCAGACGCAGTTCACCCGAGTCGACCAGGCGACGCACCTGACGGGCCTTGTCGAGGACGTCCGGGATGAAGGACTGACCACCGAAGCCCGGCTCGACACTCATCACGAGCAGCGTGTCGAACTCCTTCAGGATCCCGAGATAGGGCTCGATGGGGGTGCCGGGCTTGACGGACAGCCCGGCCTTGCCGCCGGCCGCGCGGATGTCGCGGGCCACGGCGACCGGGTCGTCGGTCGCCTCCGCGTGGAAGGTGACGTTGTGGGCACCGGCTTCGGCGTAGGGCGGAGCCCATCGACCGGGGTTCTCGATCATCAGGTGACAGTCGAGCGGGATGTCGGTCGCCTTCAACAGCGACTCGACGACCGGGAGACCGAGCGTCAGGTTCGGAACGAAATGGGCGTCCATGACGTCGACGTGGAGCCAGTCGGCACCGGCGACGGCCTGCGCCTCGTCGGCGAGACGAGCGAAATCCGCGGACAGGATGGACGGAGCGATCATCGGGTGGGCCACAACCGACGAGTCTAGTCGGCGCCCTCCACCGGGTCGGACCTGCGTCGCACGCGCCGCACGCAGCCGAACCCGGCCGGAATCTCCGATCTCGGGCGCATTGGTGCCACCAAGTGGCCGCAATACCCGGAAGGCTGGCAGTCACCTACGAACCCAAGGATCATCGTGACCGATCTCCATCACCGCGAATCCCTCCCTCCCCGTCCGGACGGATCGAACACCGTCGACACCTTCCTGATCTCCGACGGAGCAACCGAACTCGTCGACTTCCTCGTCGCCGTCTTCGAGGCCGAGGAGGTGCCCGAAGCGCGCACCCTCGACCACGACGGACTCCTCCTCCACTCGGAGGTGCGGGTCGGCGACTCCGTGCTCGTGGTCGCCGACCGGAAACCGGACTGGCCCTTCACCCCCGCCTTCGTACGGGTCCACGTGCACGACGTCGATGCCGTCCTCGAACGCGCCACGCAGCACGGCGCGGCGATCGTCACACGGCCTACGGACTTCTTCGGCGATGTCCTCGCCCGGTTCTCGGATCCGTCCGGCAATCTCTGGTGGATCCAGCGGCACGATCCCGGCACCGACACATCCGCGTGGACGGACGATGCGGCAGCGGACGAGTCGGCGGACTGGTCGCACATCGCGAGTCCGGAACTCGGGTACATCCACTCGACACTCACCGAAGCCGTTCGTACCCTGCGGGATCCACGGTCTCGCGCGGTGTGACCGGCGGTCGCCGGACCGGCGCCGCGGGTCGTCAGACCAGGCGGGCGAGGGCGTCGAAACGATCGATGTCCTCGCGGTGGCAGACGTGGCTTCCGGCGGTGAGCAGTGCCGCGGTGCCGCAGGCGATCCCGAGAGCAAGCGCGTCCCGCAACGATCGTTCCTGCAGCAGTCCGACGACGAGTCCGGCGACCATGCTGTCGCCGGCGCCGACGGCGCTGCGCACCTTGGCCGCCAGGGCCGGCACCCGCACGGCCTCGTCGGCGGTCACCATGATCGCCCCGTCTGCGCCGAGCGAGACGACCACGATCTCCGTGACACCGGAGGTGACGAGTTCGCGCGCGGCCGCGATCTGCTCGTCGTCGGTGGCCAGCTCCCGCCCGGTCCACTCGCACAACTCGTCCAGGCTCGGTTTGACGAGGTAGACACCCGAATCGATGCTGGTCAGCGCATCGCCCGACGAGTCGAGGACGAACCGCGCGCCGGCCTCGTGCGCCGCCGCCGCGATGCGTCGGACGAAGGTGCCGGGTACACCGGGCGGGAAGCTGCCGCTCGCCACCACGTACTTCGCGCCTTCGGCGACCTTCTCGAGTGTCGCGAGGCAGCGTTCCTGCTCCTCGTCCGTCAGCTCGGGACCGGGTGTGACGAAACGGTATTCCTGACCGCTGCGACGGTCGATCGCCGTGAAGCACTCTCGGGTGGACCCGGTGATCGGGACGATGTGTTCCTCGACGTCGTCGTCGTCGAGCAGACCGCTCATCTGTTCACCTCGCGCACCACCGGCCGGATAGACGGCGGCGGCCGAGGCACCGAGCACGCGCGCGACCTTCGCGACGTTCACTCCTCCCCCGCCGGCGTCGTAGAACGGTTCGTCGCAGCGGAGCTTGCGGGTGGGCACCACCGCGTCGGTGAAGGTCGTGACGTCGAGTGCCGGGTTCATGGTCAGGGTGACGATCTCGGGCATGACCGGAACCCTATTCGGCCCCGGCCGGCCGCGCGCGGAACTGCATCACGCCGCCGCCCGGTGCTTGCGCTTCTTCGCCCGGCCCTTGCTGCGACTCGCCACGGCGGAGCCGAGCATCAGCAGACGCATGGACCGCGCGGCGGCGTCGACGAGCAGGTCGTGACCGTTGGCGACGGCGTCCTCGAGGCGCATCGGGACGGGGATGATCGACGCGATCGCGCCGATTCCGACGTCGTGGACGTCGCGCGCCCCCTCGCCGAGCGACCCGGCGATGGCGAGCACCGGCACCCCGGCGCGCTGGGCGCGGCGGGCGACCTCCGCGGGCACCTTGCCGCGCGGGGTCTGGACGTCGATGCTGCCCTCGGCGGTGATGATCAGATCGGCGCGCGCGATCAGGGAGTCTAGATCGATACCGGACAGGCCGCTGTCGAGCAGCACGTCGAACCGGGAGGCGATCCGGGCGCCGATGCCCGCGGCCAGACCGGCACCGAGGCCGCCTGAGGCGCCGGTGCCCGCCCCGAACCGCACATCCAGCCCGTGTGCCCGCCCGTCCCGTTCGAGCACCTTCGCCCAGCGCTCCAGAGCGGCGGACAGCTCCTCGACCTGCGCGGGTGTCGCGCCCTTCTGCGGGCCGAAGACCCGAGCGACACCGGTCGGCCCACACAGGACGTTGTGGACGTTGCAGGCCAGGACGATCTCGGTGTCGGCGAGCGCCGGGTGCAGATCGTCGAGATCGAGACGCGCGGCGCGCGCGAGGTGCCGTCCCCCGTCGGGCAGTTCGTGGCTGTCGGCGTCGAGGATCCGGGCGCCGAGTGCTCGCAGTGCCCCGGCTCCGCCGTCGCTGGTGCCCGAGTCGCCGCAGCCGATGACGATGCGGCGGATGCCGTCGTCGAGTGCCGCGGCAACGAGTTCACCGACCCCGCGGGTGGTGGTGGCACCGGGATCACGGCGATCGGTGGGCACGAGACGAAGGCCGGCGGCCGAGGCCATCTCGACGACCGCCGTCCCGCGGGTGACACCACCGAGACGCGCCCAGCTCGCCCGCACCGGCTCGCCGACGGGACCGGTCACGGTGACCGGGACGAGCGTGCCGCCGGTGGCCTCGGCAAGGATCTCGGCGGTGCCCTCCCCACCGTCCGGAACAGGCACGAGGTCGACGGCGGCGCACGGCAGAGCCCGGCGGACTCCCGCACCGATCGCAGCGGCGACGCTGCGCGCATCGAGACTCTCCTTGAAACCGCTGGGTGCGACGAGCACGCGATGAGGAACCTTCAAAGCCATGACGACTCCGATCGTGAAACGGGACAGACCGTGGAACGGGACAACGGGGGAGGGAACAGGGATCAGACGAACAGCGACAGGCCGAGCAGCGGCCAGACGAACCACGCGAACAACAGGACCAGCGCGGCGAGGAGCGGGCCGAGCCGCGCTGCCAGGCGCAACAGGTCGGAGGTCGAGTAGGTGGATGTGCCGGGCACGTCCGCGAACAGCGTCACGGGCTTGGCCGACGACGGCAGGGTGTGGCAGAAGCCTGCGGCGGCCGTCGAGACGAAGGCCGCGGCGAGCGGATCGACACCTGCGCTCGGGGCGAGTGCCACCACGACGGGAACGAGAACGGCGGAACGGGCCGAGCGCGACTGGATGACCAGGTGCGCCGCAGCGGAGATCACGACCACGACGACCACGAACAACGGACCGGCACCCTCTCCGCGCGAGGTGAGCGGGCCGAAAGCCGTCGATGCGAGCCAGTCCGCCGCGCCGCTCGTCGTCAGCGCGGTACCGATCGACAGCGTTGCCGCCATGAACAGCAGCAGAGGCCACGGCACGGTCTTCAGCGCAGGCGCGAGACGCACGGAGCCGTACCGCGGGGAGGTCGCGACGAGCGCACCGAGCAGCGCCACCACCGCCGGGTGGATGCCGTGTACGGGTTCGGTGCACCACAGCACCATCACCACGACCAGCAGAAGGGCGGCGCGGGATTCGGCGACGGAGAGCGGCCCGCAGACCGAAGTGTCGGCCTGCGCGCCGATGTCGGCGGCGGTGACGGTGAGGCGTCCGCGCCGATCGTCGGTGGAGGTGAACAGCAGCAGCACCAACTCGGCGGCGGCGTGCGACGAGACGATCGCCAGCGGCAGGCCGAGGATCATCCAGGTCGCGAAGTCGAATCCGGTGCCGGTCGCCGTGACGAGGATCTGCGAGGTGATCAGGTGCGCACCGGCGCCGAGCAGCGACGCCACCGCCGACAGCAGGATCACCGTGGGGAAGAGCAACGCGAGTGCCCGCACCAGTCGTGGCCGGTCTGCGAGGACCGTCGCGAGCGCGACGAACACCGGGAGCACCAGTGCGGCGCGACCGGAGGTCGACGGGACCGCGAACGCGGTGACGATCAGCGCGGCCGTCACCAGGTGCACGAGCGCCCGCGGGCTGTGCGCCCCCGTCACCAGGAAGGCCGCGCCCCGCGTCGCCAAACCCGAGGACGCGACACCGGAGGCGATCACGAAAGCGGACAACAGGAGCCACACGACGTCGTCGCCGAGGGTCGCGAACAGTGCCTCCGCGTCGATGACCCCGACGACCGTGAGGGCCGCGGCAGCGCCGAGCGCCACATAGGTGTCGTCGATCCTCGTGAACACCCACAGCCAGACGGCCACGACGAACACGATCATGGTGACGGCGGCCGGAGGCGTCAGGTCGGGGTCGGTGCGCGTGAGATACACGAGGAGACCGACGGTGCCGGCGAGTATCCCGACCGCGACGATCCGGCCGGGCGTCGGGGCGGTGTGTCTGCGCGGCGGACGCTGCTGTGGCGCAACGGAGCTCGGCGGGACGGTGGCGTGGAAGGTCATCGCAACCGGTACCCCGCTCCGCGGATCGTCTCGACCCGGTCTCCCCCGATCTTGTTGCGCAGTGCGCGCACGTAGACGTCGACGACGTTGGACGCGGGATCGAAGTCGTATCCCCACACGTGCCCGAGGATCTGTTCGCGGGAGAGCACCTGCCCGCGGTGACGCAGGAAGACCTCGAACAGGGCGAACTCGCGGCTGGTGAGATCGGCGCTCTCCCCTGCGATCTCGGCGCGTCGGGCCCGCAGGTCCAGAGCCATGTCGCCGTCGCGGATCACCGCTGCCGGATCGGCAGCCGAGCTGCTGTCGCCGATGCGCAACCGGATGCGGGCGAGCAGTTCGGCGAACTGGAACGGTTTGCTCACATAGTCGTTGGCACCGCCCTCGAGCCCCGCGACGGTATCGGTGACGCTGTCTCGCGCGGTCAGCACGATCACGGGGGTCCGCACACCTTCACCGCGCAACCTCTCGAGGACGGTGAAGCCGTCCATGCGGGGCAACCCGATGTCGAGGATCACCAGATCGAAGGCGCCACTGCGAGCGAGCATCAGGGCGGTCTCGCCGTCGGTGGCGTCGGTGGTGGTGTATCCCGCTGCGCGCAGCCCCTTCTCGAGGAAGGCGGTGATGCGGGTGTCGTCTTCGGCGATGAGGATTCTGCTCACTGCGATGCGGTCCTTCGAGTCTCGGCTGTACCGGGGGAACCGGCCGTGCCGGTCGTGCCGGTCGTGCCGGTCGTGCCGGTGGTTCCTGCGGGGTCTCGTAGGGGGAGGTCGATGCCGAAGGTCGCGCCGTGCCCGACCGCGCTCTCGACCCAAGCCGAGCCGTGGTGCGCGTCGGCGATGGCGCGGACGATGGCGAGTCCGAGACCCGCCCCGCCTCGTTCGGCGGCGGGTCCGTGCCGGTCACCGGGGACGGTGCGTCCGCGGCGGAAGCGTTCGAAGATGCGTGCCGCGTCGTCCGGAGCGACCCCGGGTCCGGTGTCCCGGACCCAGATCCGGAGGTGCTCGGTGCCGTCGTGCTCGACGAAGACGGATCCGAGCTGGATGACGTCCCCAGGGTGGGTGTGCGTGACAGCATTGGTCGCGTACTGCAGCACGGCCTGGGTGACGCGTTGGGCGTCGATGTCGGCCATGCCCTCGGCGATCTCCATGAGCTGCCAGTCGCGGGTGCCGAGCATCTGCGCCTTGGCCTCGACGTCGAGCATGAGGTCGGTGACGTCGACCGGTCGTCGCTGCACGAAGTCGGGGCGCTCGGCCTTGGCGAGGACGAGCAGGTCGGTGACGATCCGCGCCATCCGGTCGAGTTCGTCCTCGACGAGCCGGATCGTCTCCTCGCGCGTCGCGTCGTCGGCGTGACCGAGATCCATGAGTTCGAGGTGCCCGCGGATCACGGTGATCGGTGTCCGCAGTTCGTGGCCGGCGTCGTCGACGAACTGCTGCTGCGTGGTGTAGGCCTGTTCGAGGCGGTCGAGCATCGAGTTGAAGGTCTGTGCCAGTGCGGCGATGTCGTCGCGTCCGTGCACGGGCACCCGACTCGTCAGATCCTTCTCGCCGATGGCGGCGGCCACCTCGCGCACCTGGCGGATCGGGGCGAGGATCTGTCCCGCGACCAGCCAGCCGATGATCGCCGTGAGACCGAGGCCGCCGATCGCGACCAGTCCGATGGTGCGGGCGGTGTCGGCGACCTTCGCGCGCTGCTCGGCGGTGAACACGGCGACGATCAGCGCGCCCCGGTCGTCGCCGGAGGTGACGTCGGCGCGGGCCCAGCGCATCTGTCCACCGTCCACCTCGTGGACGCCCGAGCCGGTGGGGGCGTTGAGGATGCGCTCGAACATCACACCGTCCTCGGTGAGGTTCGCCGGCAGGTCGGGCCGGTCCACCGCGATACGGCGGTCGAAGAGCAGCGAACCGTCGACGACGCCGACGATCACCTCGCCCTCCGAGGTGTGCTGGCGGTTGAGATAGACCTCGAGCATCCGCTCCACGGAGGTGAACGGGAACGTCGTGGTGGGGTCGACGCCCTCGGCGGCGAATGCCCGGAATTCGTCGATCTCCTGAGTGATGTCGGCATTCGCATCTCGGTCGACGTGGTTGAGGAGCAGCACCCGCGCGGTGACGACGACGGCGACGAGCGCGACGGCCGTGGTCAGCAGGATCCAGCTGAGGATGCGCCACCGGGCAGGGAGAGCGGATCCGCGACCGGGGTGAGGGATGCGGAGGTGACCGGCGCGCTCCGTCCCGGCCGGCTTCCCGGACTCAGTCGTCATCGTCGTCCCAGTCGTCGTCCCCACTGTCGTCCCCACTGTCGTCGCCGTCGTCGTCCCAGTCGTCGTCCCACTCGACCTGAGGGGTCGGCAGGGGCTGACGCGCGACGTCGGACCAGCCCGGATCGGGAACCGGGGCCGGCACGACGGAGACGGTGACCGATGCATCACCGATCTCGGGGGAGCCCGCCGGTCGTGTCAGGGCCTGGCTCCCCCACGCGAGGGCCGCCGGGATCAGCAGCAGCGCTGCGATCACGAGCATGCGTTTCATCACCGGCATGGAGAACAGCATCCTGCACCGGAGTGAATCGATCGTGAAGACCGGATGAGAAGACTTTCATCTTCCCCGGCGCCGGACACGACGATCCGTGTCCGGCGGTCGCGATCAGCGCTCGGGTTTACGCAGCGCAGCCATGAACATGGCGTCGGTGCCGTGGCGGTGCGGCCAGAGCTGGACTCCCGGCCCCTCCCCGACTTGCGGCACGCCGGGGACGAGTTCGCGGGTGTCGAGCTGTTCGACACCGTGGCGGCGCACCGCGTCGGACACGACGGCGACGGTCTCCGAGACGTGCGGTGAACACGTCGAGTAGAGCACCACACCACCGGGACGCAGCAGTCCGATCGCCGATGCGAGCAGTTCCTTCTGCAGCCGCACGAGTTCGGCGACGTCGCCGGGTTGCCGTCGCCACCGTGCTTCGGGACGCCGACGCAACGCGCCGAGACCCGTGCAGGGTGCGTCCACGAGGATCCGGTCGTAGCCCGGTTCGAGTCCGGGCTCGCGCCCGTCGGCGATGTGCACGGTCACCGGCAGGTCGCGGGCGGTCTTGCGGACGAGTTCCGCGCGGTGGTCGACCGGTTCGACCGCGTCGACGGCGAACCCGTCGATCGCGGCGATGGCGCCGAGCAGCGCCGCCTTTCCGCCCGGTCCCGCGCACAGGTCGAGCCAGCGGCCCCGGTCCTCGCCGACGAGGGGTGCGAGAGTGAGGGCACGTGCGACGAGCTGGCTGCCTTCGTCCTGGACTGCGGCCATGCCTTCCCGGACGGGTTCGAGGCGGCCGGGGTCGCCGTGCTCGAGGTGCACCGCATAGGGCGACCACGGTCCGAGCTCACCGCCGGTGACGAGCGCGAGTTCCTCCGCGGTGATAACCCCGGGCCGGGCGACGAGGTGGACGATCGGGCGCGCGTCGTCGGCGGCGAGGACGTCGGCGAGTTCGGAGGCATCCGATCCGAGCGCGTGGGCGAACGCTTGCGCGATCCACAGGGGGTGCGCGTATCGGAAGGCCAGGTGACCCACCGGGTCGCGGTCCGGGTCGGGGGCGAGCAGCGTGATCCACTCCTCCTCCGAACGCTCACCCACACGACGAAGCACCGCGTTGACGAAACCTGCTCGGCCCGATCCGAATTCGGCCCGGACGAGGTCGACGCTCGTGGCGACAGCGGCGTGCGGGGCGACGCGCGTGCGCAGCAACTGGTAGGCACCCAGACGCAGTACGTCGAGCAGCGCGCCGTCGATCTCGTCGACGGGACGGTTCGCGGCGTCGGCGATCACGGCGTCCAGCAGGCCTCGCGCGCGGGCCGCGCCGTAGGTGAGCTCGGTGGCCAGGGCGGCGTCGCGCGCGTCGAGATGCCGCTCCCGGAGCAGCGACGGGAGAACGAGATTGGCGTAGGCGTCCCGTTCGCGCACGGCGCGCAGCACGTCCCGCGCGGCGACACGTGCGGGGTCGGCGGGAGGCTTCCACGGTCGGGGGGCGTGTTCGGACGCCGGATTGCGGTTCGGCTTCCCACCGCCGCTGCGTCCCCCGCGACCTGCGGGGTTCCGTCCTCCGGCATTGCGCTTGCCCCGCGGGGGCCTGCCGGATTCGCTCATCGCGCACGCACCTTCGGGTCGAGACGGGCGCCGCGCGCCCAGTCCGTGGCTGTCATCGCCTTCTTCCCGGGCGGTTGCACCGTCCCGAGCCGGACGGCAGTGGTAGCGGTACCGACGAGCACGCCGTCCTTGCGGATGTCGAGCTCACCGGGTTCGAGGGTCTCGTCGGTCACCGTCACGGGACCGATCTTCACGCGCAGGTCGCCGATCATCGTCCACGCACCCGGAGCGGGCGTGACGGCGCGAATTCGCCGGTCGACGACGTGTGCGGGGAGTGTCCACTGCACCTGGGCGGCCTCGACGGTGACCTTGGGCGCGTGCGAGACACCGTCGGCCGGCTGCGGTGCGGGCGTGAGGATGCCGTCTTCGAGGCCGTCGAGGGTGGATTCGAGCAGCGTCGCACCGACCTCGGCGAGGCGGCCGAGCAGGTCGCCGGCGGTGTCGGTGGGACGGATCGTCTCGGTGACGACGCCGTAGACCGGACCGGTGTCGAGGCCGGCCTCGAGCCGGAAGGTGCTCGCTCCGGTGATCTCGTCACCGGCAGCGATCGCCGCCTGCACGGGCGCCGCGCCGCGCCAGGCGGGCAGCAGCGAGAAATGGAGGTTCACCCATCCGTGCACAGGGATGTCCAGGACGTCCTGCGGGATCAGGGCGCCGTAGGCCACCACGGGGCAGCAGTCGGGTGCGAGTTCGGTCAGTCGCGCGACGAACTCGGGGTCGCGCGGCGAGCGCGGCGTGAGGACCTCGATGCCGTGTTCGTCGGCGATCTGCCCCACGGCGGATCGCACGACCTTCCGGCCGCGACCGGCGGTGGTGTCGGGGCGGGTGACCACCGCGACGACCTCGTGGCGTGACTCGATGAGGCGGAGCAGCGACGGGACGGCGGGTTCCGGTGTTCCCGCGAAGACCACGCGCATGTCAGAGCACCGCCGAGCAGGAGGTGGGGTGCGCTGCGTGTGGACTGTGCGGGGATGTCACGGATGCTGCTCCAGTTTTCGACGGCGATGACCTCTCACAGTCTAGGGAGTCGACGTCGTGCGACCTGCATCACCGCGCCGGGCGGTCACCTCGAGGAGGCCGGCACCGGAGAGCATGGAGCTCAGGCGTCGGAGCCCGAGCGCCCGCGCTCAGGTGTTGGACTGGAGGATCAGTTCGGGGATACCGGTGCCGAGCGCGACGGTGGTGCACTCCCCGATCGCGTACCGGTCGGGGTCGAGCGCGTGCCGCGCGAGCTGCAGCGAGAAGGGGTCGTAGACCATGTTGAAGTGGCCGGTCAGATCTTGCGGGCACAGCTCCTGGATCACGTGATTGACGGCGCCCTCACCATGGAGTGCGACATTGCCGGCGGGCTGGATGACCTCGTCGACCTCGCTACCGATGGTCGTGTAGCGCACGCCGGGCACGGTGTCGGTGGGTGTGTTGAGTTCGGTGAGCAGTTCCGACCCCTGAAGCTGCTGCACGAGGGCGACGGAGAACTCGCCCTCGACGATGTCGGTCGCTCCGGGCAGCGCGGCGACGGCGGCCCCGATGCCGTAGAAGGTGCCTCCGTAGCTCGGCGACGCGATCCCCACCCACCGGTCGACGACCTCGCCACCCCCGAGTTCGTTGATGTAGTAACGGGCCACCGTGGCTCCCTGTGAGTAGCCGACGACGTCGACCTCCTCCGCACCGGTCGCGTCGAGGACCTCGGTGACGAACTCACCGAACTGTGCTGCGGAGACGCGGATGTCGCCCGTGCCGTAGTCCTCGGCACCGTCGGCGAACCCGTAGTTCAGGGCGAATACGCACCAGCCTGACGCGGCGAGCAGCGGCGAGAGAGCAGCGAAGTCGGAGTAGGCGTTGGAATCGGTGCCGTGCGCGAGCACCACCGGATGAGGGCGCTCCTCGGACGGCACGCACGCGAAGTCGTTGCTACCGGCGGGGGCGACATCGGGGTTGTTCTCGGCGTATTCGGCCGCTTCGGCGTGCCCGGTGGCCACCGGTCCCGCCGGGACGGGCACGCTGCTGTACGACCCTTCCCCGAGACCGAGGATCGGTCCGTCGTCGGACGGGAGCGGCTGCGCCGCCGCTGCGCCCATAGTCAGTGCCGCTGCACCCACAGTCAGCATCGCGACGACACACGCTCCGACGACACCACCGACACTCCGCCCGGCACCCATTCGTCCGCCCTCTCCTCCTGCGCCTCCCCGGCACCTACGGAAGTAGATCGGTCACAATCACCGGCTCCGTTACTGTGACAAATAATATCCCCGGCAACGCGTGTCGCTGTCGTCCGTATGTACGGCAGCAGCCGGCGGGACTTGCTCTCGGTCCACGCCGGATCGACACTGGGAACAGCCTCCGTCGACGGACACTCCACCGATCCCGACGGATCCGCCGATACCCGAATCATGGGAATCGCGCACTCCGCCCTCCGCCGCGCCCCTCCTCCGCATCGAGGTCGCCACCTCGACGAAGACATGGCAGCAGACCCACCGAGTGGCTCTCGCCCACCACGTGTTGTGGATGATGGATTTCCTTCACCATCACCACTGGTCCGAGGACCGTGGGCTCTATCCCCGTGGTGCAGTGCAATCCCGACGCGGCACCGCTCGTGGAGAGGATGAACGCCGACCACCGCACCATCGAGCCTGCGATCGCCCCAGTCGAGGAGACGGCACGCGATCTCCGCGCCGACCGCCCCGGCTCCGGCGAAGCACTCGGTGCAGCACTGTCCCGCTTGTCCGAGGTTCTGCTCCCCCATCTCGAACGTGAGGAGCGGGAGATGATGCCGCTGGTCCCGACCAGCATCACCGACGCGCAGTGGCGCGCGTGGGACCAGGAGTTCAGTATCGAGCCGAAGGGGATGCAGCAGCTCGGCAAGGAAGGGAACTGGCTCATCGACGGTCTCGACGGCTCCTCGCGCGATCACGTCGTGCACCTCGTGCCGCCCGTACCGCGTTTCGTCCTGCTGCGCATCCTGGGCATTCGACATCGCCACGACTTCGCGGCGCTGTGGAAGGGTACGGACGCCGCATCCATTCCGTCGCAACCGATTCCGAAAGCGGCCTAGGCCGGCAGCGGAGATCCGCGCCCCCTCCGCGGCCGGGTCAGCCGATACGCGGCGGATCCACCTGAACCCGCAGCGGACCGTCCGCGCGACGCGCCGTGCGGGTGGCCTGGGCGTCGCGCAGGGCGCGACCGAGTGCGCGACCGCGCTCGCGTGCGACCCGCACGATCATCCGGTGCACGTCCTCCGGTTCGGGTCCCTCGGATCCGAACGGCAGTCGTTGCCCCGGCGGGAGCGGCACGGGCCCGAGCACCTCGGCTCCATCGGGCAGGTGTGTGGCCTCGAGCAGTTCGGCGACCGCCGCGGACGACCCGTCGATCGCGGCCATGTGGACCGCGGGCGGGAAACCGACCTCGGCTCGTTCGGAGACCTCGGACTGGGCGTGTCCCACGGGATCCCAACGCACGAGCGCCTGCACGGTGGGGATCCCGGAATCGGCGACGACCACGACCTGTCCCCCGTCGGCGAACGACCGTACGAGCGCCGATGCGGTGAGCCAGCGGCGCATCGTCTCCTCGGTGGCGCGCAGATCGGCACGGCCGAGCAGGGCCCACCCGTCCAGGAGCAGCGCCGCCCCGTAACCGCCCTCGGCGACGGGTTCGGCGCCCACGGTGGAGACGACGAGCGACGCCGAACCGGGCACGGTGTGCTTGACGTCGTTGCCGCCGGAGGTCACGACCGGCACGCCCGGAAAGGCGCGGCCCAGTTCTTCGGCGGTGCGGGCCGCCCCGACCACCACGGCCCGCAACGAGCGCGCGCCGCACGCGTGGCAGCGGTGACGCGCATCGGCGACACCGCACCAGCGGCAGGCCGGGATCGCGGCACCGTCGGGACCGGCCGCCGTGGGCAGTGCGAGCGGGCCGTTGCAGTGCCGGCAGCGGGCGGGTGCCCGGCACTTTCCGCACGCGAGCGCGGGCACGTATCCGCGCCGCGGTACCTGCACGAGCACCGGGCGGTCGACCGCGAGAGCGGATCGGGCGGCGGCGAACGCGATGGCAGGCAGTCGCGCGGCACGCGCGGCCGGATCCCGTGCGAGTGCGTGGTCGCTGTCGGCGAGGGCCGTGACCTTCGGCGCGCACGCCCGTACGACGTCGCGGGGTGCCACGAGATCGTGTGCCCAGCCGGCCTCGACGAGCGCCTGGGTCTCCGCAGTGCGGGCGTGCCCGGCGATCACGATGGCGGCACCGACCGCGTGGGCGCGCAGAGCAGCCACTTCGCGGGCGTGCGGATACGGGGACCGTGGTTCGCAGTGCAGGTCGTCGCCGTCGTCCCACACCACGAGGAGCCCGAGATCGGGGGTCGGGGCGAAGACGGCGGCCCGGGTCCCGACGACGATGCGCGCGGATCCGCGCAGCGCCGCAAGCCAGCGTCGATACCGTTCGGCCGGTCCGAGGCCGGCGGCGAGGCCGACGACGTGATCGGCCCCGGCGACGTCTGCACACGCCTTCACGAGACGGTCGAGGTCACGCTGGTCGGGAACGACGAGCACGGCCGCCTTCCCCGAGGCGAGGGTCAGTGCGGCGAGTTCGGCGAGCCGTCGGGGCCAATCCTCACCGGGCAGCGCCTGCCAGGACGCGCGCGGGGCGCGGCCGCCGCCGAGCGCTTCGAGGAAGTTCTCGCCGTGCCGGTACCGGCCCCACGCGGCAGGATCGATCTCCGGAACAGGCGGAGGTTCCGGTGGGCGCGACGCCTCGGCTTCGACACGTGCGTGTCGCGGAGGTACCGCCAGACGCAGCACGTCGGCCCGGGTCCCGGCATAGCGGGTCGCGACTTCCTCTGCCAGAGCAGCGATCTCGGGCGTGAGGACCTGCTCGGACGAGACGACGCGGTCGAGTCGGCCGAGCTTGCCGGTGTGATCGCTCGTCGCGGCGCGTGCGAGCAGGAAACCGTCGACGAGACGTCCGGCGAAGCGGACGCGGACGCGGACGCCCGGGCGGGCGTCCGCGTCCAGGTCGCGCGGGATCAGGTAGTCGAACTCCCGGTCGAGGTGCGGAACCGGTAGCAGCGGGAGAACCCGCGCAACCGGATCGACCTCGGCGGCGTCGAAATCAGCAGCCACCCGGGCCCGATCGGAATCTACAGACCGGCGGCCGCGCGCAGCTTGTCGGCGCGGTCGGTGTTCTCCCACGGCAGGTCTATGTCGGTACGGCCGAAGTGGCCGTACGCAGCGGTCTGCGCGTAGATCGGGCGCAGCAGGTCGAGATCACGGATGATCGCGCCCGGGCGCAGGTCGAAGACCTCGCCGATGGCCTGCTGGATGCGGGCCGGGTCGGTCTTCTCGGTGCCGAAGGTCTCGACGAACAGACCCACCGGAGCAGCCTTGCCGATCGCGTAGGCGACCTGCACCTCGATGCGGTCGGCGAGACCGGCGGCGACGGCGGTCTTGGCGACCCAGCGCATCGCGTAGGCGGCCGAACGGTCGACCTTCGACGGATCCTTGCCGGAGAACGCGCCACCACCGTGGCGGGCCATGCCGCCGTAGGTGTCGACGATGATCTTGCGGCCGGTGAGGCCGGCGTCGCCCATCGGACCGCCGAGGACGAACGATCCGGACGGGTTGACCAGCAGACGCACATCGGCCGTGTCGAGATCGGCCAGGTTCGGGTCGGCGAGCACCGCGTCGACGACGTGGGTGCGCAGATCCGGCGTGAGCAGGTTGTTCAGATCGATGTCGGCGGCGTGCTGCGTCGAGATGACGATCGTGTCGAGACGGACTGGCTTGTCGCCGGCGTACTCGATGGTGACCTGGGTCTTGCCGTCGGGACGCAGGTACGGCAGAACCCCCGACTTGCGGACCTCGGTGAGCCGGCGCGACAGGCGATGTGCGAGGGAGATCGGCAGCGGCATGAGTTCGGGCGTATCGGAGCAGGCGTAGCCGAACATCAGGCCTTGGTCGCCGGCGCCCTGGCGGGCGACCTCGTCGTCGGTGAGCACACCGCTGCGCGCCTCGTGCGAGACGTCGACGCCGCCGGCGATCTCGGGCGACTGCGCGCCGATCGCGATGTTGACACCGCAGGAGTTGCCGTCGAAGCCCTTCGACGACGAGTCGTAGCCGATCTCGAGCACCCGATCGCGGACGATCTTGGGGATGTCGGCGTATGCCGAGGTGGTGACCTCACCGACCACGTGCACCTGGCCCGTGGTGACGAGGGTTTCCACCGCTACCCGGGCACGAGGATCCTCGGTGAGGAGCGCGTCGAGAACCGAGTCGCTGATCGCGTCACAGATCTTGTCCGGATGCCCTTCGGTCACGGACTCACTGGTGAAAAGACGACCGCCGGTCTTGCTCACGAAACTCCCTCTCGACTGTGCGCCAGGCGCTGGACGGACAAACCGTATGGAGCATGCGCTCCCCGATCGGGTCGGCAGGACCCGATCGCAGTGCCGACGCTACTGCTCCGCAGGCGTCGGCGCGAGTATTGAAATCACCCGATTCTGCTGCGTTCCGCCAGCAGAGGTCCCAGCGCGTCGAGCACGCGGCTGGCCATGAGGGCCTTCGACCCGTGGGCGAGGGCGGTTTCCGAACCGTCCGCGGACAGCAACCAGCCGTTGTTGTCGTCGACCTCGAAGGCCTTACCTTCGCCGACGGCATTGACGACGAGAAGATCGCATCCCTTGCGGGCGAGCTTCTCGCGGGCGTAGGTGAGCACGTCTCCGTGTTCGTCGCCGGTCTCCGCTGCGAACCCGACGATGACCGTCTCGGCGGACAGGCCGCCTTCGGCACGCGCTCGGACGAGACCGGCGAGGATGTCGTCGTTCTTCGTCAGCGCGATGGAATCGGGTTCGCCCTCACCTTTCTTGATCTTGCTGGTCGCGAAGGTGAAGGGCCGGAAATCGGCAACGGCCGCGGACATGATGACCGCGTCGGCACCCGAGGCGTGCTTGGCGACGGCGTCCTGCATCTGAGCGGCCGTCCGGACGCGCACGACGTCGACCGCGGCCGGGTCGTCGAGACCCGAGACGCTGCCGGCGACGAGCGTGACGTCGGCGCCGCGCTGAGCGGCGAGACGGGCGAGCGCGTAGCCCTGCTTGCCGGACGACCGGTTGCCGAGGAAGCGCACCGGGTCGAGGGGCTCACGGGTACCGCCGGCGGACACGACGATGCGGCGACCGGCGAGGTCGCGGGGCAGCGCGTCGGCCCGCTCGAGCAGCAGCGAGGCCAGATTGAAGATCTCGTCGGGTTCGGGCATGCGCCCGGCACCGGTGTCCTTGCCCGTCAGCCGACCCGAGGCCGGTTCGACGACCACGGCACCGCGGCGACGCAGCGTCGCGACGTTGTCGACGGTCGCGGGATGCTCCCACATCTCGGTGTGCATCGCGGGCACGAACATCACGGGGCACCGCGCGGTGAGCAGGGTGGCCGTGAGGAGGTCGTCGGCGCGACCCGCGACCGCCCGCGCCATGAGGTCGGCGGTGGCCGGAGCGACGACGACGAGGTCGGCCTCCTGGCCGAGCCGGACGTGCTGCACCTGCGGCACCTCGGCGAACACACCGGTCTGCACGGGATTGCCGGAGAGCGCCTCGAAGGTGGCGCGCCCGACGAATTCGAGGGCGGACTCCGTCGGGACGACCCGCACGTGGTGTCCGCTCTCGGTGAAGGCCCGGATCAGTGCGCAGGACTTGTAGGCGGCGATGCCACCGGCGACACCGACGACGATGCGGCGGCGCTGCACGGATCCGGCCTCGCCGCTCGAAGCGGGGTTGCTCACTCGCCTTCGGTGTGCTCGAGCAGATCCGAGTGGATCTCGCGCAGGGCGATCGACAGCGGCTTCTCCTGCAGACCCGGCTCCACGAGGGGGCCGACGTACTCGAGGATGCCGTCGCCGAGTTGGTTGTAGTAGTCGTTGATCTGGCGTGCCCGCTTGGCGGCGTAGATCACCAGCGCGTACTTCGAGGAGGCGCGCTCGAGCAGCTCGTCGATAGGCGGGTTGGTGATACCCGTGGGGGTGTCGTAGACCGGAAGGGTGTTGCCCTCGAGGTCGGTCGCGGCTGCCTGGATGCTGCTCACTCGGTGTTCTCCTGAGAGGTCGCGGGATGGGAGGGCGCCGGAACCGGCAGCCGGATGCGCTCGAGGCGCGGACGGATCAGTCGGCTCCGGGTCCAACCAACAAGGATACCAATTCATCGCAGGCCCGGTCGACATCGTCGTTGACGATCACGACGTCGAACTCGTCCTGCGCGGCCAGTTCGCTGCGGGCGGTATCGAGCCTGCGAGCGACGACCTCGTCGGTTTCGGTGCCTCGGCCGGTGAGGCGCTCGACGAGCACCTCCCAACTGGGCGGGGCGAGAAAGACGAGGACCGCGTCCTGCATCGCCGCACGGACGGCCCGTGCTCCCGCGAGGTCGACCTCCACGAGCACCGGATGCCCCTCGGCGAGTGCGTCGAGCACCGGTTTGGCCGGAGTACCCGATCGCTGCAGGCCGCCATGGATGTCGGCCCATTCGAGCAGTTCACCGGCTTCGATCATCCGGTCGAACTCGGCGCGGCCGACGAAGTGGTAGTCCACCCCGTCCACCTCACCCGGTCGCGGGTCCCGGGTGGTGGCCGAGACACTGAAGTGCAGATCCGGGATCCGGCTCCGCAGAAGGCGTACGACGGTCGACTTACCCACCGCGGAGGGTCCGGCCAGTACCACCAGCCGGCCCCTCCGCGTTGCGGGTGCGCTGTCCGTCACGGGTCGTGCGTCAGCTACCACGTGCTCAGGCGTCGAAATCGAACCTGGCGAGCAGGGCCTTGCGCTGACGGTCGCCGAGGCCGCGCAGACGGCGGGTCGGGGCGATCTCCAGCTCGGTCATGATTTCCTGCGCCTTGACCTTGCCGACCTTCGGCAGGGCCTCGAGCAGCGCCGACACCTTCATCTTGCCGAGGATCTCGTCGTTCTCGGCGTCCTTGAGCACCTGCTTGAGGTCGGTGCCGCCGCGCTTGAGGCGCTCCTTGAGCTCAGCCCGGGCACGACGGGCAGCAGCCGCCTTCTCCAGAGCAGCGGCGCGCTGCTCATCGGTCAGCTGGGGAAGGGCCACGGTTCCTCCGTCTCATCGTTGGCTTTCGAGTCTTCACCGCTGTAACCAGCGGCGATAGCGACCGTACTCACGACCACCGACGAATGCGAACCCACCCCCCGGCGATCCGCTCGAAAATCCGTGCGGTAGTGCACGCCGTTCCCGCAGTGGATCCCGCACCCCCCGATCGGCGTCCAGGCATCGCCACGAACTGCCCCAACAGAGAAAAACCCCAGGTCACCGGTAATCTGCTGCGACGGAGGGGGACGCATCGGGTCGGGCGGCTCCCCTACTCACCGGCCCACTGTTCCGGCGCCTCGGCGGGCCGAGAAATTTTTTTCCCATTCCGCGTGTCGCGCCACTCCGAGCGCAGGTCAGAGTGCATACGAGCGGTATGTACGACTCGTGCCCGGACCGCGCGTGGCGATCCGGGCACGAGAGTCGAACGTCTCAGTCCGTCAGGAAGGCGAAGCCGTCCAGCGTGCGGGTGACGGCGGCCCGCAGGTCGGCGACGGACGGGCCGGCCCGCAGCACGTCGCGTGAGACGTTGGGCACGACCGCGCGCAGGTGGTCGCCTGCGAGTCGTCGCACGTCGTCGGCGGTGCCGCCCTGGGCCCCCACTCCGGGCATCAGGATAGGCCCGTGAAGGTCGGACAGGTCCGGCGCCTCGGTAAGGGTCGCACCGACCACCACACCCACGGAGCCGAGCCCTGCGGCCCCGTCCGTGCGGGCAGCGCTGTTGCGATCAGCGCACTCGTCCACCACGGCCTGCGCGACGGTGCGCCCGTCGTCGAGCCGCGCGCGCTGGAACTGGGCACCCTCGGGATTGGAGGTCGCCGCGAGCACGAACACCCCGCGGCCCGTTCCGGCGGCCAGATCGAGCGCCGGAGCGAGCGAACCGAACCCCAGGTACGGGGAGACGGTCACCGCGTCCGAGCACAGCGGAGAGCCGTCCGACAGCCAGGTGCGCGCATAGGCGTCCATCGTGGAGCCGATGTCGCCGCGCTTGGCGTCCGCGAGGACGAGCACCCCCGCATCCCCCAGGTCGGCGATGGTGCGTTCGAGCACCGCGAGACCGGCGGAGCCGTAGGCCTCGAAGAACGCCACCTGCGGCTTGACGACCGCGACGGTGTCGCCGAAGGCCTCGACGCACAGTTCGCTGAACCGGGCCAGGCCGTCGACGTCGTCGCCGAGCCCCCACGCGGTGAGGAGCCCCGGGTGCGGGTCGATTCCCACGCACAGCGGCCCGCGGCGCCCGAGAGCGTCCGCGAGTCGCTGCCCGAAGGGTGTCACGCCTGTTCGGCGGGTACGCCGCGCAGCCGCGCGTGCATCCGCTGGATCGAGCTGACTCCGATCTCACCGCGCAGTGCCGCCTCGATACCCTGCACGGCCGCGGAGGCACCCTGCACCGTGGTGACGCACGGGATGTTCGCGGCGACCGCCGCACTGCGGATCTCGTAGCCGTCCACACGCGGACCGGCGTTGCCCCAGGGGGTGTTGATGACCATGTCCACGTCTCCGGCGCGGATGCGGTCGACGACGTCGAGTGCGCCTTCCGGCTTGTCCTCGCCGGAGACCTTGTGGACCTGCTCGCAGGGAACACCGTTGCGGCGCAGCACTTCTGCCGTTCCCACGGTAGCCATGATGTGGAAGCCCAGGTCGGCGAGGTGCTTGACCGGGAAGATCATCGACCGCTTGTCCTTGTTCGCGAGCGAGACGAAGACCGTGCCCGAGGTCGGCAGGGAGCCGTAGGCGGCGGTCTGGCTCTTCGCGAACGCGGTTCCGAAGTCGTCGTCGAGGCCCATGACCTCACCGGTGGACTTCATCTCCGGGCTGAGCAGGGTGTCGATGCCCGTGCCGTCGGCACGCCGGAACCGGTTGAAGGGCAGCACCGCTTCCTTCACCGCGACCGGTGCGTCGAGCGGGATGTCGCTGCCGTCGCCCTCGGCCGGGAGGATGCCCGCGGCACGCAGTTCGGCGATGGACTCGCCGAGCATCACCCGGGCGCAGGCCTTGGCGAGCTGCACCGCGGTGGCCTTGGAGACGAACGGCACCGTGCGGGAGGCCCGGGGGTTCGCCTCGAGGACGTAGAGGATGTCGTCCTTGAGCGCGTACTGGACGTTGAGCAGGCCCTTGACGCCGATGCCCTTCGCGAGCGCGGCCGTCGAGCGGCGGACGTTCTCGATGTCGGCGCGGCCCAGAGTGATCGGCGGCAGCGCACAGGCCGAGTCGCCGGAGTGGATGCCGGCCTCCTCGATGTGCTCCATGATTCCGCCGATGTACACGTCGGTGCCGTCGCACAGCGCGTCGACATCGATCTCGACGGCGTCGTCGAGGAAGCGGTCGACGAGCACGGGGCGGTCGTCGGAGATCTCGGTGGCGTTGGAGATGTAGGTCTCGAGCGCCTTCTCGTCGTAGACGATCTCCATGCCGCGACCACCGAGCACGTAGGACGGGCGCACCAGCACCGGGTATCCGATGCCGGCGGCGATCTCGCGCGCACCCTCGAAGGTGGTGGCCGTGCCGTACTTCGCGGCCGGCAGGTCGGCCTCGTCGAGCACGCGACCGAACTCGCCGCGGTCCTCCGCGAGGTCGATGGCCTCGGGCGAGGTACCGACGATCGGCACCCCGGCGGCCTTCAGTCGACGCGCCAGGCCGAGCGGGGTCTGGCCGCCCAGCTGGACGATGACGCCGGCGACGGTGCCGGACTCGCACTCGGCGCGGTAGACCTCGAGGACGTCCTCGAAGGTCAGCGGCTCGAAGTACAGGCGATCGGCGGTGTCGTAGTCGGTCGAGACCGTCTCGGGGTTGCAGTTGACCATCACGGTCTCGTAACCGGCCTCCGACAGCGTCAGCGCGGCGTGGACGCACGAGTAGTCGAACTCGATGCCCTGGCCGATGCGGTTCGGGCCGGAACCGAGGATGAGCACCTTGGGCTTGTCGCGCTGCTCGACGACCTCGGTCTCGGCCGCGGGGTCGAGCTCGTAGGTCGAGTAGTGGTACGGCGTCTTCGCCTCGAACTCGGCCGCGCAGGTGTCCACGGTCTTGTAGACCGGGTGGACGCCCAGCTCCTGACGGAGGGCACGGACATCGTCCTCGGAGGCGAACTGTGCCGGGCGCAGCGCCGCGATCTGCCGGTCGGAGAAACCGTGGTGCTTCGCATAGCGCAGCTCGGTGGCACCGAACTGCTCGGCCGTGCGGACGTCCTCGCCCAGCTCGACGATGTACGCGAACTGCTCGAGGAACCACGGGTCGATCTTCGTGGCGTCGAAGAGCTGCTCGACGGTCGCACCGAGCTCGAGCGCCCGGGCGATCCGGTAGAACCGGCCGTCCGTGGGAGTGCGGATCTCTTCGAGGATCTCCTCGAGGGTGCCCTCGACCTCGGGGCCGGTCCAGAAACCGGCGGACTTGGTCTCGAGCGAGCGCAGCACCTTGCCGAAGGCCTCGGTGAAGTTGCGGCCGATCGACATGGCCTCACCGACCGACTTCATGGTGGTGGTGAGAGTGCCGTCGGCACCGGGGAACTTCTCGAACGCGAACCGCGGGGCCTTGACCACGACGTAGTCGAGGCTCGGTTCGAAGCAGGCCGGCGTTTCCTTGGTGATGTCGTTGACGATCTCGTCGAGGGTGTAGCCGATGGCGAGCTTGGCGGCCATCTTCGCGATCGGGTAGCCGGTGGCCTTCGACGCGAGCGCCGACGACCGCGACACGCGCGGGTTCATCTCGATGACGACGAGCCGGCCGTCGCGCGGATCCATCGCGAACTGGATGTTGCAGCCGCCGGTGTCGACACCGACCTCGCGCAGGATGGCGATCGAGAGGTCGCGCATCTTCTGGTACTCGCGGTCGGTGAGCGTCATCGCGGGGGCGACGGTCACCGAGTCGCCGGTGTGCACACCGACCGGGTCGACGTTCTCGATCGAGCAGACGATGACGACGTTGTCGGCACCGTCGCGCATGAGTTCGAGCTCGTATTCCTTCCAGCCGAGGATGGATTCCTCGATGAGCACGTTCGCGGTGGGCGAGGCCGCGAGACCACCGCCGGCGATGCGCTCGAGGTCGGCGTCGTCGTAGGCCATACCGGAGCCGAGGCCGCCCATGGTGAAGGACGGTCGCACCACGACGGGGAAGCCGAGTTCGGCGACGGTCGCACGGACCTCGTCCATCGTGTAGCAGACGGCCGAGCGAGCGGATTCGCCGCCGCACTTGGTGACGATGTCCTTGAACTTCTGCCGGTCCTCGCCGCGCTGGATGGCGTCGAAGTCGGCGCCGATGAGTTCGACGCCGTACTTGTCGAGGATGCCGCGCTCGGACAGCGCGACGGCGGTGTTGAGGGCGGTCTGGCCGCCGAGGGTCGCGAGCACCGCGTCGATCGGGGTGCCGCTGGCCTGCTCGGTCGCGATGACCTTCTCGACGTAGTCGGCGGTGATCGGCTCGATGTAGGTCGCATCGGCGAACTCGGGGTCGGTCATGATCGTGGCCGGGTTCGAGTTCACGAGGGAGACCCGCAGGCCCTCCTCGCGGAGCACCCGGCACGCCTGGGTGCCCGAGTAGTCGAACTCGCAGGCCTGCCCGATGACGATCGGGCCGGACCCGATGACCAGGACGTGGGAGAGATCGGTACGGCGTGGCATTTAGTTCTTCTCTCCCTCGAGCAGGCGGGTGAAACGATCGAACAGGTCGACGGCGTCGTGGGGACCGGCCGCCGCCTCGGGGTGGTACTGCACGGAGAACGCCGAACCGTCGAGCAGTCGGACGCCCTCGACGACACCGTCGTTGGCGCAGGTGTGGGTGACCTTCGCGCGCCCGAACGGGGTGTCGAACTCCTGGCCTGCCTCACCTTCGAGCGCGAAGCCGTGGTTCTGGGAGGTGATCGCGATCTGCCCGGTCTCGTGGTCGATGACCGGGATGTTCAGGCCGCGGTGGCCGAACTTCATCTTGTAGGTGTTCAGGCCGAGCGCGCGACCGAGGATCTGGTTGCCGAAGCAGATACCGAACAACGGCAGCCCTTGGCCGAGGATCTCCTTCGTCAGGTGCACCACGTCGCCGACCGCCGCGGGATCACCGGGACCGTTGGACAGGAACACGCCGTCGGCCTTCAGGTCGAGGATGTCGTGCAGGGTCGTGGTGGCGGGGAGCACGTGCACGCGGATCCCGCGCGCAGCCAGCAGTCGCGGGGTGTTGCTCTTGATCCCCAGGTCGAGGGCCGCGACGTCGAAGCGCGCCTCACCCTCGGGTTCGACGACGTAGCCGCTGGTGGTCGTGACCTCACGTGCGAGATTCGCGCCGAGCATCGGAGGCTGCGCCTTGACGCGGTCGAGGAGGGCGTCGATGTCGAGGTCGTCGCCGTTCCAGGCGAGTGCGTCGCCCGAGAAGATTCCCGCGCGCATCGAGCCGAGGGTGCGCAGGTGCCGTACCAGCGCGCGGGTGTCGATGCCCGCGATCCCGACGACCTTCTGCCGTTCGAGTTCGTCCTGCAGGGTACCGGTGGCGCGCCAACTCGAGGTGGTGCGCGACGGGTCGCGCACCACGTAGCCGGCCACCCAGATCTTCGAGTCGGCCGCGTTGCCGTCGGGGCCGACCGATTCGTTGTCCTCGTCGTTCCAGCCGGTGTTGCCGATCTGCGGTGCCGTGGCCACCACGATCTGGCGGTGGTAGCTCGGGTCGGTAAGGGTTTCCTGGTAGCCGGTCATTGCCGTGGTGAACACGGCCTCGCCGAGCGTCTGGCCGACCGCGCCGAAAGTGGTGCCGCGGAAGGCACGTCCGTCCTCGAGGACCAGCACCGCGGTGCCGCCGCCGAATGTTCTGCCGCTCATGCGTTGTCTCCGTTCTTATCGACCGCACCAGAGCCGGCCGCGCGGGCTGAGATCTCGCGTGTCGTGATCGTCGTGTTGTTCGTCGTGATCGTCATCGTCGTTGTGATCGTCACCGTCTCAAGATTTTTCGTCCGACCCGCTCGTCCAGAGCGGGTAGATCGACTTGTCGTCCCCGCGGAAGCCGGTGTCGACCTCCGTGCCCGAGGGCAGCTGCCAGCGGATGACCAGCACCCCGTCCTGGGACATGACCTTGCCCGCCAGACCGCGTTCGGTGCGGATCGCGCGGATCGAGTCCTGCGGGATCCAGATCGGGGATGCGCCGTCGCGTTCGAGCAGGGCACCGGATCGGTATCGGGTCAGTTCCGCGTTGGCGCGGTGGCCGAGATCACCGACCGCGATGCGGTCCTGCCAGCTCGGCGCGAGCGTGCTGCCGACGTACAGACCGGTGGTCGGCTCGACGAGCCGCTCCCCCAGCTCCGCCGGCACGGTCGGCAGTTCGCCGACCACGTCCTGCTGGCGTCGGGCACGTCCCTTCCAACCCTTCCACATCAGCAGGACGAGCACGACCCAGAGCGCGAGGAAACCGACGGTGATGAGAACGCGATCCATGTCGGTTCCTACCTTTCGGTCGAGCGCGGGAACACCGCACCGTCGCGGGCGGTGATCCGCCCGCGCAACACAGTGGTGGTGACCCGGCCCGGCAGGGTCATGTCCTCGTAGGGCGTGTTGTGGGAGATGCTCGCGAGGTCGGGACCGTGCACCGTCCACTCGGTATCCGGGTCGACGAGCACGATGTTCGCGGGTTCGCCTACCTCGAGGGGCCGGCCCTGATCGTCGAGGCCCACGATCTCCGCGGGACGCTCGCTCATGACCTTCGCGACGCCGCGCCAGTCCAGCAGGCCCGGCCGGACCATCGTCTCGATCACGACGGACAACGCCGTCTCGAGCCCGAGCATTCCCGGACGTGCCTGTGAGAACTCGCAGCACTTGTCCTGTTCGGCGTGCGGGGCGTGGTCGGTGGCCACACAGTCGATGGTCCCGTCCGCGAGGCCGCGTCGCAGTGCTTCGACGTCGCTCCGCTCCCGCAGGGGCGGGTTGACCCGGTTGATGCCGTCGTAGCTCTCGAGACGCGAGTCGTCGAGGAGCAGGTGGTGCGGCGTGACTTCGGCGCTGATCGCGATGCCCTGCGAGCGTGCCCACCGGACGAGCTCGACGGTGCCGGCCGTCGACGCGTGGCAGATGTGCACGCGGGCTCCGGCGTCGCGGGAGAGCAGCGCGTCGCGGGCGACGATGGACTCCTCGGCGGCACGGGGCCAGCCGGTGAGGCCGAGACGCGCCGCGGTCGGTCCTTCGTGCGCGACGGCACCGACGGTCAGCCGCGGCTCCTCGGCGTGCTGGGCGATGAGCACGCCGAGCGAGGCCGAGTACTCGAGCGCTCGACGCATCAGCAGCGGGTCGTAGACGCACTTGCCGTCGTCGGAGAACATCCGCACGCCACCGACACCGGCGGCCATCGTGCCCATCTCGGCGAGCTGCTTGCCCTCGAGTCCGACGGTGACCGCACCCACGGGGTGGACGTCGACAAGCCCGACCTCGCGGCCGCGGCGCCACACGTGGTCGGTGACGACCACCGAGTCGGCGACCGGATCGGTATTGGCCATCGCGAACACCGCGGTGTACCCGCCGCGCGCCGCGGCGGCCGAGCCCGAATCGACGGTCTCGGTGTCCTCGCGGCCCGGTTCGCGCAGGTGCGTATGCAGGTCGACGAAGCCCGGGAGCATGATCTGCCCCGTGCCGTCGACGATCTCCGCGTCGTCGCCGACCTCGAGGTCGGTTCCGACGGCGAGGATCTGCTCGTCGCCGAGCAGCACGTCGACCGGATCGCCCTCGCCGTAGAGGCGGACGTTGCGGATGAGCACCTGCGGCGTCACCTGTGTGTCTCCTGTTCCTGTGTCTCCCGGATGGGAAGTGTGGGTCACGACAGGCTCCCTTCCGTGCCCACGAGCAGACGGAAGAGCACCGCCATCCGCACGTGGACACCGTTGCTCACCTGCTGCAGCACAGCGCTCTGCGGGGCGTCGGCGACGGGGAAGCCGATCTCCATGCCGCGGAGCATCGGGCCGGGATGCAGGATCACGGCGTGCTCCGGCAGCAATGCCGCGCGCGTGGCGTTGAGTCCGTATCGAATCGAGTACTCGCGGGCGGACGGGAAGAACCCGCCGTTCATGCGCTCGGCCTGCACCCGCAGCATCATGACCGCGTCGAGGGTGGGAAGTTCGGCTTCGAGCGAATCGGCGACCGTCACCGGCCAGGTCTCCACCCCCACCGGCAGCAGGGTGCGGGGAGCGACGAGCACGACCTCGGCGCCGAGCATGCTCAGCAGCAGCGCGTTCGACCGGGCGACACGGCTGTGCAGCACGTCGCCGACGATGCCGATCCGGCGGCCTTCGATCGAGCCGAGACGCTGGCGCAGGGTGAGCGCGTCGAGCAACGCCTGAGTGGGATGTTCGTGGGTACCGTCGCCGGCGTTGACCACGGCCGGTCCGGAGCCGGATTCGTTGGTCCACTGCGCGATCCGGTGCGCGGCACCGGAGGCGGAGTGACGGACCACCAGCGCGTCGGCGCCGGCGGCGTGCAGGGTCAGCGCGGTGTCGCGCAGCGATTCGCCCTTCTTCACCGACGAACTGGACGCCGAGACGTTGATGACGTCAGCGCTCATCCACTTGCCGGCGACCTCGAAGGACACGCGGGTGCGGGTGGAGTTCTCGTAGAAGACGGTCATGATGGTGCGGCCGCGCAGCGTGGGGAGCTTGCGCACCTCACGCCCGAGCAGTGCCTGCTCGAACCGCTCGGCCTCGTCGAGAAGCCCCGTCGCGGAGTCCTTCGTCAGATCCGCGATGGTGAGCAGGTGTTTCACTGGGACTTGCCTCCGGAGATCTCGACGGCGTCGCGCCCGTCGTGTTCGGTCAGCAGCACGCGGACGTCCTCGCTGCGCGCGGTGGGGACGTTCTTGCCGACGTAGTCGGCCCGCAGCGGCAGTTCGCGGTGGCCGCGGTCGACGAGGACCGCGAGTTGCACCGCGCGGGGTCGTCCGAGATCGCGCAGGGCATCGAGCGCGGCGCGGACGGAGCGTCCCGAGAACAGGACGTCGTCGACGAGGACGACGAGGGTGTTGTCGACTCCGCCCTCGGGCACCGAGGTGCGCTCCAGCGGGCGGTGCGGCTTCGTGCGGAGGTCGTCGCGGTAGAGCGTGATGTCGAGCGAGCCGACCGGGACACGGACGCCGGCGAATTCCTCGATGCGGTCGGCGAGGCGCTGGGCGAGGGTGATCCCGCGGGTGGGGATGCCCAGGAGTACGACACGCGGTGCGTCCTCGGGGGTGTCGAGAGCGGTCTTCTCGATGATCTGGTGTGCGATACGGGAGATCGTCCGGTGGACGTCGGCAGCGGAGAGCAGCTCACGCGCCGGCACGCCGGTACCGGAGGACGTAGTGGGGGTAGAAGCTGTGGACCCGTCCTCGGACACGGCCATACAGCGACCTCCTTCTCCGCCTCACTGGACGGATCGTTAAAGGATGCCTGACAGTTGTCGAGCCTATCAGCGTCGACGTCCGCCCCGGCACGGATGACGGGTGAAGCGCAACACAGGCCCGGATGCGTGAGCGGGCCCGGCGGGAGTCTTCCCACCGGGCCCGCTCACGGTGCCTCGTGTCGTCGCTCACCCGAGAAGGGTGACGAAGTCAGGACTCGTTCGAGCCCTGATCCTGCGACTCCTGCGCCGGCCGGGCGAGGGTGGCAGCGGCTGCTGCACGCACCTGGTCGGCGACAGTGACGATCTGACCCAGCACCCCGTTGACGAAGGCCGGCGAATCGTCGGTGGACAGCTGCTTCGCCAGCTCGACCGCCTCGTCGACGGCCACCACGGGCGGCACGTCGGTCGCGTGGAAGAGCTCCCACACCGCGATGCGCAGGATCGCGCGGTCGACGGCGGGAAGGCGGTCCAGCGTCCATTCGTGCAGGTGATCGGCGATCACTCGGTCGGTCTCGTCGAGGTTGTCGGCGACACCGCGGATGATGGTCTGCGCGTATGCCGGCACCGGCGCGACCTGGTCGTCGTCGATCGCGAGTTCGACGCGATCGGCCGCGAGGTCGACGGGGTGCACGTCGCGGGCCTCGGCCTCGAAGAGCAGGTCCACGGCGCGCTTGCGGGCCTTGTGGCGGGCCCCGAGCTTCTTCTGGTTACCGGACACTCAGGAATTCACTCGCCCGAGGTAGCTGCCGTCGCGGGAATCGACCTTGAGCTTGTCGCCGGTGTTGATGAACAGCGGGACCTGGATCTCGGCGCCGGTCTCGAGGGTCGCGGGCTTGGTGCCGCCGGTGGAGCGGTCGCCCTGCAGGCCCGGATCGGTGTGCTGGACGACGAGCTCGACCGTGACCGGGAGCTCGACGAACAGCGGGACGTCCTCGTGCGTGGCGACCTGCACGGGCATGTTCTCGAGCAGGAAGTTGGCGCTGTCGCCGAGCAGTTCGGGCGAGATGGTGATCTGGTCGTAGGTCTCGCCGTCCATGAAGACGTAGTCGGTGCCGTCGTTGTAGAGGTAGGTCATGTCGCGGCGATCGACGGTGGCGGTCTCGACCTTGACACCGGCATTCCAGGTCTTGTCGACGGTCTTGCCCGACGTCACATTCTTGAGCTTCGTGCGCACGAAAGCAGGACCCTTGCCCGGCTTGACGTGCTGGAACTCGATGATCTGCCAGAGCTGTCCGTCGATTTTCAGAACGAGGCCGTTCTTGAAGTCACTGGTATCAGCCACTTGGTTCGTGTCTCCTAGGGTCGAGGAACCGCCCTCAAATGACGGTCAATGTCTTGTCGGTGAGCGTGAGCAACTCCGGAGTATGCTCCCGCACCACGAGCGTGTCTTCGATCCGCACGCCTCCGCGCCCCGAGAAGTACACGCCCGGCTCGACGGTCACCGCCGCACCGGCGACAAGTGTACCGGTCGCCGCGGCGCCGATTCCGGGCGCTTCGTGGATCTCGAGGCCGACTCCGTGGCCCAGCCCGTGCAGGAACAGGTCGGCGTAGCCGGCCTCGGCGATCACGGTGCGCGCGGCGGCGTCCACCGCGGCGCAGTCGACACCGGGCGCGAGCGCCTCGCGTCCGGCCTGCTGCGCGCGCAGGACCAGCTCGTACAGGTCGCGCTGCCAGTCCGCGACGCGGCTCAGCACGTAGGTGCGCGTCATGTCGGAGTGGTAACCGCCGATCTGCGCCCCGAAGTCGAGTTTCACGAAGTCGCCCTCCGCGAGGACCGCGCCGGTCGGGCGATGGTGCGGGATCGCCGAATTGGCACCGGCGGCGACGATCGTCTCGAAGGAGATGCCGTCGGCACCGTGCTCGAACATGCGCCATTCGAGATCGCGGGCGACCTCCTTCTCGGTTCGACCCGGACGCAGACCGCCCGCCGCGATGAGGTCCGCCAGTGCGCGATCGGCCGCACCGCATGCCTCGCGCAACAGACCGATCTCGTGTTCGTCCTTCACGGCCCGCAGGTGTTCGACGAGCCCGGGAGCGGGAACGAAGCGGACGGACACGCCGAGCTCGCCCCACCGCGACCGTTCGTCGACCGTGACGACGTGACTCTCGAATCCCCAACGCGCAGAAACTGTTCCGAACTCGGTGACGAGGTGAGCGGCCGACGACCGGGCGATCACGGCCCGCAGGTCGGGGACCTGCTCCCCCACCTGCGTGACGTAGCGGCCGTCGGTGCAGATGACGGTGCGCGTCTCGTTCTCGTCGTCCTCGGTGGAGACGATCAGCGCCGCGTTGGATCCCGTGAAGCCCGTGAGGTAGCGGATACCGGTCAGATCGGTCACCAGCAGCGCATCGAGTTCGCGTTCGGCGAGCAGCGCACGCAGCGCTCGACGGCGGGAGGCGTGGTCGGCAGACATATCGCTCAACCTACCGCGATCACGGCTGTGGGACGGGACACACTGTCGGCTTCGCCACCCGTTACGCTGAGGTACATGAAACCCTGGTTGCTCCGCGGACTCGGGCTCGCCCTGGTCCACGTGGTCGTGCGCGTCCTGCTCGGTGCCGCTCTCATCCAGTGGCCGTTGCAGGGATCGGTACTGCGCTGGCTGGGCTTCGCCGTGGTGGTCGTCGCAGCGTTCGTCTGGGCCGGTCTCGACGGCATCCGCGACCACCGCGCCCATCCCGACGCCGACGAGGGCGACGACCTGACGATGCGCTGGCTCGCCGCCGGTGCGGTCACCGGCCTGGTGGGCGGGGTCCTCACCTGGCTCGTCGACACCGTCACCCCGATGCCGGTGGGTGTGACGTCCCTGTTCTTCGAGATCACCTCCGGTGCCGCGTTCACCGTGCTTCTGGTATTCCTGCCGGCGATGGCGGCGGTGACGCTGGGCCGGTTCTTCGCGCGCCGGAACGAGCGCAAGGCCGCCCGCGACGACGACTGGTCGGTCCACCGCGATCACCACGCGCCCGCAGGCGTCGGAGCGGCCGCGGTTTCCGCTCCCGCGAACTCCGCGCAGCAGACCGATCCCGCCTGGCGCAGCGACGACTCGCCCACCGAGGTGTTCCCGAGGGTCGATCCGAAACAGTGAGACCCGAGTAGTGAGACCCACAGCAGTGAGACCACCCGCCCCCGCACATCCGGGGGCGGGTGCTCAGTTTTCCGAGTTGTGACGGTCAGTAGAGGTAGCCGACCCCGAGGAGCCGACCATGACCGACATCACCGAGACGCTCGACCTGACTCCCGCGACCCGCCGGATGGAGCGCATCCTGGCGGGGATCGACGACGCCCAGTTGCCGGGGCCCACACCGTGTTCCGAGACCTCCGTCGGTGCGCTCGTCGACCACGTGCTGGGCCTGTCCCTTGCGTTCACGGCCGCGGCGCGCAAGGACATCGGCCCGCACACCGACACTCCCCCGCAGCTCACGAGCGAACTGCCGCCGGACTGGCGGCGTCACGTTCCCGACCGGCTCGGCGACCTCCGCCGAGCGTGGAGCGATCCCGCAGCCTGGGAGGGCATGACGCGCGCGGGCGGCCTCGACCTGCCCGCGCCGGTCGCCGGACTCGTCACGCTCGACGAACTCGTCGTCCACGGCTGGGACCTCGCCGTGGCCACGGGACAGCAGTACTCCTGCGAGCCCGACGAAATCGCCGCGTGTACCGCATTCGCGGAGAGCATCACCGACGAGGAACGCGTCGCCGACGGGGGCGGCCTGTTCGGTCCGGCCGTCCGGGTGGGCGACGACGCTCCGCCGCTGGAACGCCTGATCGGACTCACCGGGCGCGACACGTCGTGGAGACCGCCCGCATAGAACCAGGCGGTCGACCAGGTGGTCAGAGCAGTACGGTTCGCGCGTCGGCCTTGCCTTGGCGCGCGACCTCGGAATAGGCCGCCGCGAGCAGGGTCGGGTCGGGTCCCTCGAGCCTGCCGGGCTTCGCAAGTCCGTCGAGGACGACGAACCGAAGCATGCCGGCACGGTTCTTCTTGTCGGTCTGCATGCCCGCGAGCAGATCGGCGAAGGCGTCGGGATCGTAGGTGGTGGGCAGGCCGACGGATTCGAGGATCGCGCGGTGCCGGTCGGCGGTGGCGTCGTCGAGACGCCCTGCGAGCCGGCCGAGTTCGGCCGCGAAGACCAGGCCCACCGACACGGCGGCGCCGTGGCGCCAGCGGTACCGCTCGCGACGCTCGATGGCGTGGCCGAGGGTGTGACCGTAGTTGAGGATCTCGCGCAGGCTCGACTCCTTGAGGTCGGCCGCGACCACCTTCGCCTTGACCTCGACCGATCGCCGGATCAGCTCGGGCAGCACCGTCCCGGCAGGATCGAGCGTGGCCTCGGGGTTCTCCTCGATCAGGTCGAGGATCACCGGATCGGCGATGAAGCCGGTCTTGATCACCTCGGCGAGTCCGGCCACGATCTCGTTGCGCGGCACCGTCTCGAGGGTCGCGAGGTCGACGAAGACCGCCGAGGGCTCATGGAACGAACCGACGAGGTTCTTGCCCGCCTCGGTGTTGATGCCGGTCTTGCCGCCCACCGCGGCGTCGACCATCGCCAGCAGCGTGGTGGGGATGTGGTAGACCCGTACGCCGCGCATCCACGTCGCGGCCACGAAACCCGCGAGGTCGGTGGCGGCACCGCCGCCGAGGCTGATGACGGCGTCCGAACGGGTCAAGCCGATGCGGCCGAGCACCTCCCAGCAGAATCCGGCGACGGCCAGCTCCTTGCCGTCCTCGGCGTCGGGGATCTCGATGCGGTGGGCGTCGATGCCGGTCTCGGCGAGCGCCTCCCGCACGGCCTCGGCCGTCGCGGTGAGCGTCGGCTGGTGGAAGATCGCGACGGTCCGCGTGCCGGACAGTTCTTCGACGACCTCACCGAGCAGTCCCCGGCCGATGATCACCGGATAGGGCTGGGCGGTCTCGACGTCGATGCGTACCGGTTCGGTCACGGTGTGGGGCTCCGATCCTCGCTGATGGTCTGGCTGGTCGCGGCGTCCGCCGCTTCGAGTTTGGCGAGCACCTGCTGGACGACCCGCCCGGGGCTGCGGCCGTCGGTGCGCACCCGGATGGTCGCCGCCTGCCGGTACAGTGGGCGGCGGCGACGCATGAGGTCGCGGTATTTCTGGGCCGGATCACCACCGGCCAGCAACGGCCTGGTTCCGGCGGCGCCGACCGCGCCGGTGCGACGCAGTCCTTCCGCCACGCTGATCTCGAGATAGACGACGGTGTGTCCGGCCAGTCGCGCGCGGGTGCGCTCCGAAAGGATCGCTCCCCCGCCCAGGGACACCACACCGTCGTGGGTGTCGAGGGCGCGCGCGACCACCTCTTCCTCGGTCTCCCGGAAGGCCGGTTCGCCGTCCTGGGAGAAGATGTCGGGGATGGTCCGGCCGGTCACACGCTCGATCTCGGCGTCGGTGTCGAGCAACGGCAGCTCGAGCGCGTTCGCGACCCGACGACCGATCGTCGACTTGCCCGCTCCCGGCGGGCCGATGAGTACCAGGCGAGGCGACATGCGATCACCGCGGCGGCCGCGCCGCGATGCCCTTCAGGTAGTGGTCGATGTTGCTCACGGTCTCGGCGAGCGAGTCGCCGCCGAACTTCTCGAGGGCGGCCTGCGCGACGACGAGGGCGACCATCGCCTCGGCGACGACACCCGCCGCGGGCACCGCGCACACGTCGGAACGCTGGTGGATCGCGACGGCCTCGTCGCCGGTGGTCATGTCGACCGTCGACAGGGCGCGCGGCACGGTCGAGATCGGCTTCATCGCCGCCCGCACGCGCAGGGCCTCACCGTTGGTCATGCCACCTTCGATGCCGCCGGCGCGGTTGCTCGAGCGGAGCACACCGTCGAGGCCGGGCTTCATCTCGTCGTGGGCAGCGCTGCCGCGGCGACGCGCGGTCTCGAAGCCGTCGCCGACCTCGACACCCTTGATGGCCTGGATCCCCATGAGGGCCGCGGCCAGTCGCGCGTCGAGGCGATCGGCACCGCTGACGAACGAACCGAGGCCCACGGGCAGCCCGTGCACCACGACCTCGACGATTCCGCCGAGGGTGTCGCCGTCGCGCTTGGCGGCCTCGATCTCGGCGATCATGGATTCCTCGGCGGCCTTGTCGTAGGCACGCACTGGGCTCGCGTCGATCGCGGCGAGATCTTCGGCACCGGGTTCGGAGCCGACATAGGGATCGGATGCGCCGATGGAGATGACATGCGAGACGACCTCGGCGCCGAACGCCTGGCGCAGGAAGTTCCGGGCAACCGCGCCGGCCGCCACGCGTGCTGCGGTCTCCCGGGCGCTGGCGCGCTCGAGGACGGGACGCGCGTCGTCGAAGCCGTACTTGAGCATGCCCGCGAAGTCGGCGTGGCCGGGGCGGGGACGGGTCAGCGGCGCGTTGCGCGCCTGACCTTCGAGCAGTTCGGCATCGACCGGGTCGGCGGCCATGATGGTTTCCCACTTGGGCCATTCGGTGTTGCCGATCTCGATCGCGATCGGGCCGCCCAGGGTGCGTCCGTGCCGGACGCCACCGATCACGGTGACCTTATCGGCCTCGAACTTCATGCGTGCGCCGCGGCCGTAGCCCAGTCGCCGTCGCGCGAGTTGCTCCGAGATGTCGTTCGACGTCACCTCGACTCCGGCGACCATCCCCTCGAGCATCGCGACGAGAGCGGGACCATGGGATTCTCCAGCAGTTATCCAACGCAGCACAGGTCCATCCTTCCATGTTCGTCCGCCGACTCGACATGCCGCCCCTGGTCAACCCGTCGAGATCACCGCCAACGCCGCGGCGGCGCACATCGACGGTCCGTGCGGAAGCACGCGCGGAGCGGCACGCACACCCCCGCGGCGGGCCTCCCGGAGCCGCAGAAACAGGGCCGCACCTGCGGTGAGGACGGGTGGGAGCAGTGCACCGAGGAGCACCGCCGAGGGGCCGGCGAGTCCGGTGACGGCACCGAGCCCGAGGGCGAGTTTGACGTCGCCCGCACCCAGCGACCGCGGCACCGCGAGGTGGGCGATCAACAACGGTGCCGCGAGCAGAAGTGCACCGGCGAACGCCGCCCGGCCGTGCCCCGTCGCTGCGGCCACACCGAGGATCGTGCCCGCTCCCCCGAGCGTCAGCACGTTCGGCAGACGCCGCACGAGCAGGTCCACGGCGCTCAGGCACACGCACCACCATCCGAACATCGCTGCTCCGACGACCGCCGCGCCCGTGGTGATCGAGACCGCGACGAGTGCGGCTGCCGCGCATGCCGCCTCGCACGAACCCGGCAGCGGCCGACGACCGGCCGTTCTTCCCGCCACCACGCGCACGATCGCTCCCACGCCCACGCCGAGAACCACCATCGCGAGCTCACCCACCGTCTCCCCTGCCACGACCCGGAGCATCCCCCATCCACACTCGCCGGCAGGGCGTTCGCGCGGTGTCCGGCCCGGTCCTGTGGACAGGCACGTCTCCTGTGGACAAAGCCGCACAGTGCGGCGATCGTCCTGCGAGGATTGCCGGAGTCTGTCGGTTCCGGTCGGAAGGTTCTGGTCGAATGGAGATTTCGTCGCTGCTCGAACACGTGGGCACGGCCATCGACGTCGTCGGAGTCGGCGTCATGGTGATCGGCGCATTGGCGGCGACGTGGATCGCGGCGACCGCGCGGCGGCGCGGACCGGGTTCGGAGATCTACGAGCCGTACCGGCGCAATCTCGGCCGGTCGATCCTGCTCGGCCTCGAATTCCTGGTCGCCGCCGACATCATCAAGACCGTCGCCGTCACGCCGACCTTCACATCGGTGGGTGTGCTGGCGGTCATCGTGCTCATCCGCACCTTCCTGAGCTGGTCGCTGCAGCTGGAGATCGACGGCCGGTGGCCGTGGCAGCGTTCGGTTCCCGACGCCGAGACGACGACCGGCACGACGCCGGCTACCTGAGCGCGTCCCGGACCTCGTCCCGCCGGCGCAGCAGATGCGCGCGCTCGATGGCGTTCTCCGTCCGCGCCGCGGCGGTGGCGTATGTCTCACTCGCCTCGGTGAGCCGGCCGAGGCGGGCGAGCAGGTCGGCCCGGACTGCGTGGAAGACGTGATACCGCTCGAGGTCGAGGTGGTCGACGATCCCGAGAGCCGCTGCGGGGCCCTCCACTTCGGCGAGTGCGACGGCCCGGTGCAACGCGACGACCGGTGTGGGGTCCGCGGCGAACAGCAGGTCGTAGAGCGCGACGATCTGCGCCCAATCGGTGTCCTCGAAGGTGGGCGCGTCCGCGTGCACTGCGGCGATCGCGGCCTGGATCTGATAGGGCCCCGGCCTGTTCCAGCGCAGGGTGCGCCGCACGAGCGCCTGCCCTTCGGCGATCAGCGCGCGGTCCCACCGCGAGCGGTCCTGGTCTGCGAGCAGGACGAGTTCGCCGCCGGGTCCCGTACGCGCCGAGCGCCGGGATTCACCGAGGAGCATCAGGGCGAGAAGTCCCGTGGTCTCGGGATCGTCGGGAACGAGCCCGGCCAGCACACGCGCCAGCCGCACCGCCTCCGAACACAGGTCCGTGTCGGCGAGTTCGGGTCCGGCGCTCGTCGTGTGGCCCTCCGTGTACACGAGATAAAGCACGGAACGCACCGCGTCGAGACGTTCGGGAAACTCGTCCGGGGACGGGATGCGGAACGGGATGCGCGCGTCGCGGACCTTCCCCTTGGCTCGGGAGATCCGTTGCCCCATAGTCGTTTCCGGCACGAGGAAGGCTCGGGCGATCTGCGCGGTGGTCAGCCCGCCGAGCAGCCGCAGTGTCAGCGCGACCCGCGACGCAGGCGCGAGCGCCGGGTGACAACAGGTGAAGATCAGACGGAGGCGATCGTCGGGGATCTCGGGCGGGACGACCGCTCCGGAGTCGAACGCGTCGCCGGATGTCGGGTAGAGCAGGTCCGCCTCGGCGTGCTTGAGCGGACGTGCGGCCTCCCGCCGTGCCCTGTCGATCGCCCGGCGACGGGCGGTGGTGATGATCCACCCGGCCGGGCTCGGCGGGATCCCCTCCCCGGGCCACCGTTCGACGGCGATCGAGAAGGCGTCCTGCACCGCGTCCTCGGCGGCGTCGAGGTCGCCGAGGACGCGGGTGAGCACGGCGGTCGCCCTGCCGTATTCCTCACGGAAGGCACGTGCGATGTCGGCGGTGGACGGCCCGGTCATCGAGCTTCGCACGTCATCCGGCGCAGGAGCCGAACGCCAGGGGCCGCACCTCGATGGGCAGTGTGGTGGCGTCGGCAAGACCGCGCGCCCACCTCAGCGCCTCGTCGAGGTCGGGCACGTCGATGACGTCGAAGCCACCGAGATGCTCCTTGCCCTCGATGTACGGACCGTCGGTCGTCGCCGTGCGCCCCTCGTCCGTGCGCACGACCGTCGCCGTGTCCGGAGGGTGAAGGCCGCCGGAGAACACCCAGACCCCTGCCTCCCGGATCTCGTTCTGCCACGCCGCGACCTTCTTCATGATCGGTTCGAGGAACTCCGGTGACGGCGGTTCACCGTCGGGCTGGTAGATGCTCAGCAGGTACTGCGCCATGGCGGGGTCCTTCCCCTCGGCGGCCGGCGGCTCCGGCCTCTCACCCTCTATACGAACGGTAGGGCGCCGATTCGACACCTGCGCGGAGAAATCCGCTGCCCACCCGCTCAGGCATCGCAGGTGGACAGCGGACGGTGTCGGGTGCGGCCTACTGCGCGACGAATTCGACGATGGTGACGTTGGTTGGCCTGGCCACCGCCCTCGCACATCGTCTGCAGGCCGTACCGGAGGTTAGTGCGGCGCATGTGGAAGATCATGTCGGTGAGGATGCGGGCACCGGAACCCCCGAGCGGGTGACCGAGAGCGATCGCACCACCGTTGGGGTTGAGCTTGTCCTCGGGTGCGCCGATCTCCTTCTGCCACGCCATGGGCACCGGAGCGAACGCCTCGTCGACCTCGAAGACGCCGATGTCCTGGTGGGGCCGCGCCCCGTCGTACCGGGTTCTCAGGCCGGGTGCGGAGAGTTCAGGTCGAGCCCGACAGCGCGCGCCATCTCCGCGCGCGGCGCGGGCAGCCCCGTGAACTGCTCGACCTGCCCGAAGGCCTGACTCAGGAGCATGTGCAGACCGCTGACGACGCGGACACCGCGTGCCTCGGCCGCTGTCGCCAGCGGCGTGGGCCAAGGGTCGTAGATTGCATCGAGAATGCACGGCGCCTGCGCGAGAGCTTCTGTGTACGGCGCTGCCGCGGGTGCGGGCACGGTGCTCACGAGCGCACCGGCCTCGGCGCAGACCCGGGCCAGTTCGGGTGCGTCGAACGACAACCACCGAGCCTCGATGTCGTCGCCGAGACAATCGAACGTCGCGCGGGCCTTCTGCTCGGACCGCGCGACCACAGTCACCGAGCGCACACCGAGGTCGGTGAGACCGACGAGCGCCGGCCGCGCGGTACCACCCGAGCCCACGACGACCGCCGACGCGCCGGACAGATCACCGACGCCGGCCGAGCGCAGTGCTCCGGACACGCCGTCGACGTCGGTGCAGTCGGCACGCCACCCGTTCTCGATGCGCACGAGGGTGTTCGCCGAGCCGATCCTCACGGCCCGCTCGGTGCGTTCGGTGGCGAACTCGAGAGCCGCGAACTTCCCGGGCATCGTGACGGACAGACCCACCCATTCCTCACCGAGCGAGGACACGAGGCCCGGCAGCTGCTCACCGGTGCATTCGATGCGTTCGTAGGTCCACTCGGTCAGCCCGAGTGCCCGGTACGCCGCGAGATGCAACAAGGGCGACTTCGAGTGCGCGATGGGTTTCCCGAGGACCGCGGCCCTCCGGACACCTCCGTTCGGATCAGCGGCCACTGTCGAGGATCCCGCTCGCGAGTGCCAGTTCGGTGTTCTGCAGGTGCTCCTCGTAGGAATTCGCGAAGAGCGTGGTGCCCTTGTCGTCGATCGTCACGAAGTAGATCCATTCCCCCGGTTCCGGGTTCTCCATCGCCTGCAGCGCACCGATGCTCGGTGACGAGATGGGCGTCGCCGGAAGACCGACCATGGCGTAGGTGTTCCAGGGGGTCACCCGCGCGCGGTCGGCGTCGGTGGTCGCGAGTTCGGTCTCGTCGAGTTCGTAGTTGACGGTCGAATCGAACTGGAGCATCTGGTCGATGTCGAGGCGGTTGAGGATCACGCGCGCGACCTTCGCGAAATCCTGTGGCAGAGCCTCGCGTTCGACGAGCGATGCGGAGATGAGCATCTCGTACGGGGTCAGCCCCACCCGTGCGGCCGCGTCGGTGATCCCCGTCGCGTCGTAGCTGGCAGCACTTTCCGACACGAGGCGAGCCAGGATCTCGACGGGTTCGGCCGTCGGATCGAAATCCCAGCTGCCCGCGGCGATGAGGCCTTCGAGCTGCCGCCTGCGGTCGGGCACGTTCGCGACCGCGTCGCGTGCCCATTCCGGAACTCCGAGTGCCTGCAGGTCCGGGGTGGCCCCGGCCGCGTCGAGTTCCTCGTAGGTGACGCAGTTCTCGGCGGCCGGATCGCCGTGGCAGCTCGCCTCTGCGATGAGCGTGTAGATGCCCTTGCGGACGGCACCGGTGTTGACGTCGCGGATGTCGTGGAGCTGACGTCCCTCGGAGATCACGAGCGCACCGACCCGGCTGGCCGGGTCGACGAGGGCCGCGACGGCGTCGACAGCCGGGATGTTGGTGGCCACCTGGTAGAAGCCGGGTTGCAGCGAATTCATCCCCGAGTTCTGCACGGCCGCTTCGTAGAAGGCGGCGGAACTCGCGACGACACCCTTGTCGACGAACTCGCTGCCGATCTCCCCGGCGGTCTCGCCCGGGTTGACCTGGACGACGACGGCCGGTCCGGGAGGTCCGGTGAAGTCCGGCGGAAGATCGGTGCCGAGGAACCGGTCGTAGGCGAGATAGCCGCCACCCACGACGACGAGCAGGAGCACCGCGGCGGCGAGCGCGCCTACGACACGTCCGCGCTTCTTACGCCCGCTCGCCTTCGGATCACGGCGTGCGGCGCGTTCCGAACCACCGACCGCGAGGGGGACCGCACGCTGCTCGGCGGTAATCTCCTCCGCTGCGACCGCGTCGTCGGCGGGGTCGTCGTCACGGCTCGCGTCGCGTGCGGCGTAGGAGTATCCGCCCGGGTACTCTTCGTCGAGATGTCCCCCGTCGGGGTGATCGGCCGGAGCGTGTCCGCGATCGGCGCCGATGGACCCCTCGTGCTCGTACCCGGATCCTGCGTAGCCCCCGTCGCCGTAGCCCTGCTCGGCATAGCCCTGCTCGGCATAGCCCTGCTCGGCATAGCCCTGCTCGGCATAGCCCTGCTCGCCGTAACCCTGTTCGGCGTGACCGGGCGGCGGGCCATCGAATACACCCGGCTCGAAGTTCAGGACCGTGGTCTCGTGATCGTCGGGATCGGGTCGACGGGCCTCCGGGTGCCCACTCGGGACGCCCTCGTATCCACCACCGCCGTACGGATCACAGCCGTGGGAGTCGTTGCCGTACGGGTCGTGCCCGTATGCATCGTGACCTCGAGGGTCGGATGCGTACGGATCGTCGTACCGGTAACGCGGGTCTGATCGATACGGATCCTCGGATCCGTATCGATACGGATCCCCGGATCCGGTGCGATCCACTGGAGGTTCCGTGTACCCATCGGCGTAGGGATCCGCGAACAGATCCTGCCGTGCGTTCTCCGAATGGTCGTCGTGTCGTCCGTGCCGGCTCACCGGCTGTCCCCCGCGTCACGCCCCGACTCGTTCACTACCGAACTCCGCTCGTCCAACCAACCCTGCAAGATGGCCACGGCGGCGGCCTGGTCGATGACCGGCCGCGCACCTCGCGCACTCACCCCGCTCTCGCGGAGGGCGCGCGCCGCAGTGACCGTCGTGAAACGTTCGTCGGCCAGGCGCACGGGAACGTCGGGTAAGGCACGGCGAAGTCGACGCGCGAAGTCGCTCGCCAGTTTCGCAGCCTTGCCGGGCTCACCGCGCAGTGTCTGCGGCAGCCCGACGATAACCTCAACAGCCTCGTATTCCCTAACGATCTCGACGATGCGCCGGATATCGGGTGCGTCGGGTCCGCGTTCCTTGGACCGCGGCACCGTCTCGACCGGGGTGGCGAGGATCCCGTCGGGGTCGCTGGAGGCGACCCCGATCCGGACGCTCCCGACGTCGACTGCGATGCGGCGACCACGGCCGGGATCGTCCACTCCGGGACGATCGGGGCGCGGCGGTTCGGCCACGCTCAGCCGGCCAGCTCGCTCAGACGGGCACGGAAAGCATCGAGTGCGGCCGGGATACCGGCCGGATCCGACCCTGCGCCCTGAGCCATGTCGGGCTTGCCGCCCCCGCGACCACCGATCGCGGGACCGAAGCTCGCGACGAGGTCGCCCGCCTTGATGCCCTTCTCCTGCGCAGCCTTGGTGGTGGCCACGACGAAGGGCACCTTGCCACCGGCGTTGCCGAGCAGCAGCACCACGGCGGGCTCGGTGCCGAGCCGGCCACGGACGTCGGATGCGAGTGTGCGCAGGTCGTTGCCGGCGACATCCTCCGGGGCGGCCTCGGCCACGACGAGCACGTCACCGACGCGCTGCGCCTTGCCCGCGTACGTTCCGGCTGCGGCGGCGACGTTCGCGGCGCGGGTCTTCTCGAGTTCCTTCTCGGCGGCCTTGAGCCGATCGAGCAGGGCCTCGACACGTCCGGGCACCTCCTCGGAGGGAACCCTCAGGGTCGAGGACAGGCCCGCGAGCAGCGCGCGTTCCTTCGCCAGGTGGCGGTACGAGTCGAGACCGACGTACGCCTCGACCCGGCGGATGCCGGAACCGACGGACTGCTCACCGAGGAGCGTGACGGTGCCGACGTGCGAGGAGTGCTGCACATGCGTGCCGCCGCACAGCTCCATCGAGAACGGGCCGCCGATCTCGACGACGCGGACCTCGTCGCCGTAGTTCTCGCCGAACAGGGCCATCGCGCCCATCTTCTTTGCCTTGTCGAGGTCGGTGACGAAGGTGTTGACGGGATAGTTCGCCGCGACGGCCTCGTTGGTGACGGCCTCGATGTCCTGCTTCTGCTGCTCGGACAGGGCGCCGGGCCACGAGAAGTCGAAGCGCAGGTAGCCGGGCTTGTTGAGCGAACCGGCCTGCACGGCGTTGGGGCCGAGCACCTCGCGCAGCGCGGCGTGGACCAGGTGGGTGCCGGAGTGGCCCTGGGTGGCGCCCTTGCGCCACTCGGGATCGACCTGCACGAGGACGGCGTCGCCTTCGACGACCTGGCCCTCGAGCACCGTGACCTTGTGGGTCCACAGTTGCTTGGCGATCTTCTGGACGTCGTCGACCTTGATCTTCAGGCCCGGGCCGGTGATGCTGCCGATGTCGGCGATCTGGCCGCCGGACTCCGCGTAGAGGGGGCTGCGATCGAGGATCAGCTCGACCTGCTGGCCCGCGCTCGCCGCGTGCAGGCGCTCGCCACCGGTGATGACGGCGAGCACGTGCGCCTCGGTCACCAGCTCGCTGAAACCGGTGAACTCGGTGGGACCGCGGTCGAGGAGTTCCTTGTAGACGGTCAGGTCGGCGTGGGCGTGCTTGCGGGCGCGGGCGTCGTCCTTGGCGCGCTGGCGCTGCTCGGCCATGAGCGATCGGAAACCCTCCTCGTCGACGGTCAGGCCCGCCTCGGCCGCCATCTCGAGGGTGAGGTCGATCGGGAACCCGTAGGTGTCGTGGAGGGTGAACGCCTCCGTGCCACCGAGCACATTCCTACCCTGCGACTTCACGGTCTCTACAGCGCCTTCGAACAGCTTGCTGCCGGTACCGAGGGTCTTGAGGAAGGCCGTCTCCTCGCCCACCGCGACGGTCTCGATGCGCGAGAAGTCGGTGTCGAGTTCGGGATAGGACGGGGCCATGGTGTCGTGCACGACCGCCATGAACTCGCGCATGGTGGGCTTGTCGGCGCCGAGCAGACGCGCCGAGCGCACGATGCGGCGGAGCAGGCGGCGCAGCACGTAGCCGCGGCCGTCGTTGCCGGGGTTGACGCCGTCGACGATGAGCATCGCCGCGGTGCGGGCGTGGTCGGCGATCACGCGGAAGCGCACGTCGTCGTCGTGCTTCGCGCCGTAGACGGCGCCGGTGAGTTCGGCGGCCTTGTCGATCACGGGGCGCAGCAGGTCGGTCTCGTAGACGTTCTCGACGCCCTGGAGCAGGAAGGCGACGCGTTCGACACCCATGCCGGTGTCGATGTTCTTCTTCGGCAGCGGGCCGAGGATCGGGTAGTCGTCCTTGGCACCACCCTCACCGCGCTCGTTCTGCATGAACACGAGATTCCAGATCTCGATGTAGCGGTCCTCGTCGGCCTCGGGGCCGCCTTCGACGCCGTAGGCGGGGCCGCGGTCGTAGAAGATCTCGGAGCACGGACCGCACGGCCCGGGGATGCCCATCGACCAGTAGTTGTCCTTCATGCCGCGACGCTGGATGCGTTCCTCGGGAACGCCGACCTTGTCGTGCCAGATCGAGAACGCTTCGTCGTCGTCGAGATAGACCGTCGCCCACAGCTTCTCGGGGTCGATTCCGTAGCCGCCGCCCTCGACGGATCCGGTGAGCAGCGACCACGCGAAGGTGATGGCCTCTTCCTTGAAGTAGTCGCCGAACGAGAAGTTGCCGGCCATCTGGAAGAAGGTGTTGTGGCGGGTGGTCTTGCCGACCTCCTCGATGTCGAGAGTGCGCACACACTTCTGCACCGACGTGGCGCGGGTGTAGGGCGGGGTCTGCTGCCCGAGGAAGTAGGGCACGAACGGGACCATGCCGGCGTTGACGAACAGCAGGTTGGGATCGGCGAGGATCAGCGACGCGCTGGGCACCTCGGTGTGTCCCGCCTTCACGAAGTGATCGAGAAAGCGCCTGCGGATCTCGTGGGTCTGCACGTCGATGGTCCTTTGTGGTCTGGCGATGGTGTGAACTTCCCGGGACGGGCGGTCGACCCTGTCGATCGGCCGTTCTTCAGCTTATCGCGCCGCCGAAAGCGGCCGCGGTACGGCGCCGTGAGTACTCGGCGGACGGCGTCACCGCTCACCGCGCACGATGCGGCGCAGCTTGGGCAGGCGGGCCGACAGCTCCCGTTCCACACCGCGACCGGTCGGCTCGTAATAGTCGACGCCGACCAGCTCGTCCGGGGCGTACTGCTGCGCGAGCACGCCGTCCGGGTGCGCGTGCGGGAACTTGTAGCCGATCGCGTTGCCGAGCTTCTGCGCGCCCTGATAATGACCGTCGCGCAGATGGGCGGGCACCGGACCGGCCCTGCCCGCCTTCACGTCGGCGATCGCGGCGCCGAGCGCGGCGGTCACCGAGCCCGACTTGGGTGCGGTGGCGATATGGATGGTGGCCTGAGCGAGCGCGAGCTGGGCTTCGGGCATCCCGACCTGCTGCACGACCTGCGCTGCGGCGACCGCCGTCTGCAGGGCGGTGGGATCGGCCATGCCCACCTCCTCGCTGGCCTGGATCATCAGGCGGCGGGCGATGAAGCGCGGGTCCTCTCCCGCGACGATCATCCGGGCCAGATAGTGCAGGGCCGCGTCGACGTCGGAGCCGCGCAGCGACTTGATGAAGGCGCTTGCGACGTCGAAGTGCTGATCGCCGTCGCGGTCGTAGCGCACGGCGGCCTCGTCGATGCTCGACTCCACGGTCGCGAGGTCGATGACGGCCGCGTCGCCACCGGAGACGGCGAGCGCCGTGTCGGCGGAGGCCTCGAGCGCCGTCAGGGCACGGCGGGCGTCGCCCCCGGCGAGCCGGACGAGGTGGTCGAGGGCGTCGTCGTCGATCTCGACCGCACCGGCGAGTCCACGGGCGTCGGTGCGCGCACGTTCGAGCAGTGCCCGGATGTCGTCGGGCCCGAGCGGCTGCAGTTGCAGCACCAGCGAGCGCGACAGCAGCGGGGCGACCACGGAGAACGACGGGTTCTCGGTCGTCGCCGCGACGAGCAGCACGATGCGGTTCTCGACCGCGGCGAGCAGCGCGTCCTGCTGGGTCTTCGAGAAGCGGTGGACCTCGTCGATGAACAGCACGGTCTGTTCGCCGTGGGTGAGGCGCCGGCGTGCCAGGTCGATGACGGCACGCACGTCCTTGACGCCCGCCGACAGGGCGGACAGCGCTTCGAACCGGCGTCCGGTGGCTCCGGAGATCAGCGAGGCCAGGGTCGTCTTCCCGGTACCGGGCGGACCGTAGAGCACGACGGAGGCCGCACCCGATCCCTCGACGAGCCGCCGCAACGGTGCTCCCGGTTCGAGCAGGTGTTGTTGCCCGACCACCTCGTCGAGACTCGCCGGTCGCATGCGCGCAGCGAGGGGCGCGTTCGCGCCGCCGGCCGCGACGGGTTGCCGGCGGACCTGCGGTTCGTCCTCGGGTTCCGGTTCGCGTGGCGCCTCGAACAGGGCGTCCGGTTCGGCAGACGGGTCGTTCGCCCCGAAAAGATCACTCACGCATCCGACGCTACAAGCTCGCGCCGACGCCCGGTCGACGGCGGTGTTCGTCGTTCGCGTGGACGGATGACCGACCGTGTGGTCGGATCTTGGTCGTGGCCACGACACCGTCCGCCGAACATGTGTCCCGTCGCGCCGTGCTCCGGTCGTCGATCCTCGCCGCAGGTGCGGCGGCCTTCGCCTCGACCACTCAGCACGCGCAGGCATCCCCCGCCGTCTTCGCGCACGGCGTCGCGTCGGGAGATCCGTTGCCCGACGCGGTGATCCTGTGGACGCGGGTGACACCCTCGCCGGAGGCGACACCCGGCTCGGGTGCGGGACCGGACGTCCCGGTCACCTGGGAACTCGCCCGCAGCAACAGCTTCGACACGCTGGTCGCGAGTGGGACGGTGACAGCGAGTTCCGTCTCCGACCACACGGTCAAGGTCGACGCCCGCGGGCTCGTACCGGGCACGACCTACTTCTATCGATTCCGCGCCGGCGGTGCCGTCTCCCCGACCGGCAGGACGTTCACCGCGCCCTCGCCCGACGCTGCGGTCGCACGCCTGCGCTTCGGGGTCGTGTCGTGCGCCGACTGGGAGGGCGGTTTCTTCTCCTCCTACCGCCACCTCGCCGCACGCGACGATCTCGACGCCGTGGTGCACCTCGGCGACTATCTGTACGAGTACGCGGCCGGGAAGTTCCCCGTCGCCGGTGGGCGGGGCGTCCGGACGCACGAGCCCGCCCACGAGATCGTGAGTCTCGCCGACTACCGCATCCGGCACGCGCAGTACAAGACCGATCCGAACCTGCAGGCGCTGCACGCGAAGGTGCCGTGGATCGTGATCTGGGACGACCACGAGGCGGCGAACGACGCGTGGGCGGGTGGGGCGGAGAACCACGATCCGCTCGTCGAGGGCGACTGGGCCTCTCGCAAGGCCGCATCGGTGCAGGCCTACGACGAGTGGATGCCGGTGCGTCCGAACGGCGGCCGACTCTACCGGCGCCTGCGGTACGGACGGCTCGCCGAACTGTCGATGCTGGATCTGCGGAGCTACCGTTCCCAGCAGGTCCTCGCAGTCGGACGGCAGGTCGACGATCCGGGGCGCACGATGACCGGCCGGGACCAGATGGAATGGCTCACCGCCGGGCTGGCGACCTCCCCCACACGATGGCAGTTGATCGGCAATTCGGTGATGTTCTCGCCGATCGTGTTACCACCGCTCGATCCGCGGACCACCGGAGCACTGACCGAACTCGTCGGAGTGCCGGCCGGCGGACTGCCCTTCAACACCGATCAGTGGGACGGCTACACCGCCGACCGTCGACGGTTGATGGACACCATCACGGCGGCGGGACTGCGCAACGTCGTCTTCCTCACGGGCGACATCCACACCTCCTGGGCGATGGACGTCCCGATGGACGCTGCCGACTATCCGGGTGCGGGCACCGTCGCCACGGAGTTCGTGGTTCCGTCGGTGACGTCGGCGAACATCGACGAGTTGCTCGGTGTGCCTCCGCGGAGCCTGTCGCCCGCGCTGGAGGCGACGGCGACCGCGGCCAACCGGCACGTGCGGTTCGTCGAACTCGATTCGCACGGTTACGGGGTGCTCGACGTGACTCCCGAGGCGACGCAGATGGAGTGGTTCTTCATCGGCGACCGCACGGATCCGAACACGGACGCGCGCCGCGCCGCGGGATACCGGGTGGCCGACGGCGCGACGAGGATCGAACCCGCCGCTCCGCTGGTGTAGACGCCGGTCGGCACCTGGCGGATCGGTCGCTCTAGCCGGCGGCGCGGTCCTCGAGGTGGGCGAGCACGTCGCGGGCGTGCGCGGCGACGTCGTCGTGGCCTGTCGCGGTGGCAAACTCGGCGAGCAGCGACCAACGGGCGCGGAGCGCGGGGATGCGCGGCACAGACAGTCCGTGTTCGCGTACCGAGGCGATCCGCGCATGGTCCTCGGGCAGGAACAGGTGCGTGCTCAGCCAGATGCACGCGAGCAGTGCGTCGAGCAGCCGCTCCTCGAGCACCTCGTCGTAGGCCAGCTGCGGCCACATGGCGACGACCTCGGCGCGCCACGCGTCGGCCATCGCACGGATGCGATCGACGGACAGCGGCACCGAGCACAGGCACAGCGGGAAGGAACTGAGGGCGTACGCGATGTCCAGGGTCGCGTCGCGGAAGCCGCCCCATTCGTAGTCGAGGAACTGCACACCCTCGTCGCCGACCACGATGTTGTCGGGGCACAGGTCGGACGGGCTGAAGGCCCGGAAACGCCCGCCGGTGAACAGCTTGGACGCCCGCTCGGCACGCTCGCGTACCGACTCGGGCACCGACAGGCCGAAGTCGGCCTCGAGGAGCTCGGGCACACCCCGCACGGCATCGAGGGCCTGCTGGGACACGGCGTCGGCGACCCGCGCGACGTCGGCGCGACGCAGCAGCGCCGCGAAGTCCTCCTCGCGGCCGACGGTCGCCGCATGCATGCGTCCGAGTGCCTGAGCCAGGGCCATCAGGGTGTTCCCGGCGGCCTCGGAACTGTTGCGGAGCACCTCCGACAGGGTGGTCGCGTCGCCGAGGTCGCTGAGGACCAGCAGGCGAGCGTCGAAGTCGTAGGCGAGCAGTTCGGCACCCGGACGGTGATCCTTCGCGAGGGCCGTCGTGAACTGGTAGGAGACCGCCTCGCGGAGGAAGGCGATCTGCTCGTCCGTCTCGGAACCGCGGAAGTCGACGTGGCCGGTGCCACGCGAGGGCGGTACCTGCTTGAGGACGAGAGTGCGCGGGAGCGAGAACGGATTGGCGGCCACTCGTACCCGTACGACCATCGAGCGGCCACTGCCCCCGAGATCCACCGGATCGGTCAGGGTCACCGTGGCGCCGGTACGGCGGGTGAGCAGCGCTTCGGCGGCGTGAACCACCTCGGACACGGGGTCTGCCAATGTTGCGGTCATCACTGCCCAATCTACAGGTTCTCGGTCACGACGAGGTCCTCCACAATGCTCGGATCGAGCAGGACCTTCTTCACCCGTGCCCGGCCCACCAGGTCGCTTTTGTCTGCTTTGCGAGGGGAAATCGCTGTTCATCCGGGTGTGTCCCCGTCCGCGCCTCGGCCGCTCCGCTCCTCGGACGCCGATCACGATCGGGACACGTCACGATCATTCCGGTGAAACGTGTGTCACCTTCTGAAAACCACGGGCGGTGCCACGATCCACCGCAGCCTTCACGACACCGAAGATCAGACCCTGGAGGGCGGCCGCGATCAGCACGTCCCGGGTGCGCTGCGACAGATCCTGCGGTTCGGGCCGTTCGTCACTGCCGCCGACCTTCTTCCACACTTGGTTGAAGACGGCTCCGGCGAGGATGCCTCCTCCCACACTGGCTGCGAGAGCGAGCGGCTTGTAGAAGATCACGCGTGCGTCGGCCATGGATACCTCCTCGATCCGTCGCCCCCGTTGGCGCCGGACCGACGGAGTACCCGGGCAGGATCCTCACAAACCTCATCGGGCCCACGAACCTCACTCGGGAGCACCACCGGACGGCACACACGACGGCGCGGTGCCCCCGTCCGGAGACGGGCGACACCGCGCCATCGACAGCTACGGGTGATCAGGTCTTGTCGGCGCCCTCGGTCTCGGGTTCGGGCACGAAGTCGATGCCTGTCTCCTTGCGCTGCTCCGGCGTGATCGGGCCGGGTGCATCGGTCAGCGGATCGACACCGCCACCGGACTTGGGGAACGCGATGACCTCGCGGATCGAGTCCATCCCGGCGAGCAGCGCGGTGATGCGGTCCCAGCCGAAGGCGATGCCGCCGTGCGGGGGCGCGCCGTACTTGAACGCCTCGAGCAGGAAGCCGAACTTCTCGTTCGCTTCCCCCTCCGAGATGCCCATCACCTTGAACACCCGCTCCTGGATGTCGGGGCGGTGGATACGGATCGAGCCGCCACCGATCTCGTTGCCGTTGCAGACGATGTCGTAGGCGTACGCCAGCGCCGAACCCGGATCGGTATCGAAGGTGTCGATGTACTCGGGCTTGGGCGAGGTGAACGCGTGGTGCACCGCGGTCCACGCCGAATGACCGAGGGCCACATCACCGCTCGCGGTCGCGTCGGCCGCCGGCTCGAACAGCGGGGCGTCGACCACCCACACGAACGCCCATGCGTTCGGATCGATCAGATCGAGCTTGCGGGCGATCTCGTCGCGGGCGGCGCCGAGCAGTGCACGCATCTGCTTGGTGGGACCGGCGGCGAAGAAGATGCAGTCGCCGGGGTTCGCGCCCACGTGCGCGGCGAGACCCTCGCGTTCGGCGTCGGTGAGGTTCTTGGCGACCGGACCGCTCAACGTGCCGTCCTCACCGACGAGCACGTAGGCGAGACCCTTGGCACCGCGCTGCTTGGCCCACTCCTGCCATGCGTCGAGCTGACGACGCGGCTGGCTCGCGCCACCGGGCATGACGACGGCACCGACGTACTCGGCCTGGAAGACGCGGAAGGTGGTGTCCTTGAAGAACTCCTTGCACTCCACGAGTTCGATGCCGAAACGCAGATCCGGCTTGTCGGTGCCGAAACGGCGCATGGCCTCGGCGTAGGTCATCCGCGGGATCGGGGTCTCGAGTTCGTAGCCCACCAGGCGCCACAACGCGTGCAGCACCTCCTCGGCGAGGAGGATCACGTCGTCCTGATTGACGAACGCCATCTCGATGTCGAGCTGGGTGAACTCGGGCTGACGGTCGGCGCGGAAGTCCTCGTCGCGGTAGCAGCGGGCGATCTGGTAGTAGCGCTCGATGCCACCGACCATGAGCAGCTGCTTGAACAGCTGCGGGGACTGCGGCAGAGCGTAGAAGTTACCGGGCTGCAGGCGGGCCGGGACCAGGAAGTCGCGCGCACCCTCCGGCGTGGAGCGGGTGAGGGTCGGGGTCTCGACCTCCACGAACTCGTGGTGGGCGAGCACCGCGCGGGCAGCAGCGTTGACCTTGCTGCGCAGACGGATGGTCTTGCCCGGCTTCTCGCGACGCAGATCCAGGTAGCGGTACTTCAGGCGCGCTTCCTCGCCGACCTGATCGTCGAGCTGGAACGGCAGCGGGGCGGCCTCGTTGAGAACCACGAGCTCGGAGGCGTCGACCTCGATCGCACCGGTCGGGATCTCGAAGTTCTGGTTGCCCTCGGGGCGGACCTCCACCTTGCCGGTGATCCGGACGCAGTACTCCGCGCGGAGCCGGTGCGCCTGCTCGAGGACGCCGGCGCTGCGGAAGACCACCTGCGAGACACCCGAGGCGTCGCGCAGGTCGATGAAGATGACCCCGCCGTGATCGCGTCGCCGGGCAACCCAACCGGTGAGGGTGACTGTCTGCTCGGCGTGCTCGGCTCGCAACGAGCCGGCGAGATGGGTGCGCAGCACGGAATTCCTTTCGAAACGATCAGCGACGGGTTCGTCGGCTGTAATCCTACGAAAGACACGATCGGCCCGAGCGCACCCGTACCGAATAGTTCGTGCCAAGCTTGTCCGAATCCGACGAACACGGGAGAAAGCGGCGGCGATGACGTTCAGAGAAGGTGCACGCATGGATGCGGGCCGTGTCCGTACCGGCGGCGGTGGGCGTGGCGGAAAGCTCGCTCTCGGTGGCGGGGCCGGCGGCCTGATCGTCATCATCCTGGCGCTGCTGTTCGGCGGCGATCCGTCCTCGCTGCTCGGCTCGGGAATGCCCGACACCTCCGGCGATCCGCAAGCCGAGAGCGCACTCGAACAGTGCGAGGTCGGTGGCAGCGCCGCGAACGAGAACGTCGACTGCCGGGTGCTCTACACCGTCGGGTCGCTCGACTCGGTGTGGGAGCAGCAGTTCGCGACACAGACCGGCGTGGCCTATGTGCAGCCGGAGGTCGAGATCTTCACCTCGGCCACGTCCACCGGTTGCGGCAACGCCACCAGCGACATCGGGCCCTTCTACTGCCCGGCGGACCGGACCGCCTACTTCGACACCAGCTTCTTCGACGAACTCGAGACACGGTTCGGCGCCAGTGGAGGTCCGCTCGCGCAGGAATACGTCGTCGCCCACGAGTTCGGGCACCACCTGCAGAACCAGCTCGGCGATCTCGGTCGCGCACAGGCCGACCCGCGCGGCCCCGAATCCGGCGCTGTCCGTACGGAACTGCAGGCCGACTGCTACGCCGGGGTGTGGGCCTACCATGCCGACAAGCTGCCCGAGCCGACCACCGGAGAGCCCTTCCTCGTGCCGCTCACCGACACCGACATCCGCGACGCACTGTCGGCCGCGTCGGCCGTCGGCGACGACCGGATCCAGCGGGCCGCCACCGGCCGGGTGAACCCGGAGGGATGGACTCACGGGTCGTCCGAGCAGCGTCAGGCCTGGTTCCTGGCCGGATACCGCACCGGCCGGGTCGACGCGTGTGACACCTACTCGGCACGCGATCTCGACAACCCGCCGGCACTGCGCTGAGTTCCGCGGTGTCGTGAACCGCAGAGCGAGCGCCGGGACGCCGTCACGCAACGGTGACGGTCATGTTCGCGCGGTCGGCGACCAGGTCGGCATGCTTCCGCATGCGCAGCGAGATGGGCCAGGTACCGGCGCGGCGCGCCTTGAAACAGAAGACCCGCTCGCCGGTCCCTCCCGGCAACGGGTTCTTCGACGGCAGGAATCGGATGTCGCGAAGGACGAGTCCCTCTCCGACCCTCGACGTCGACCAGCAGTAGTCCCGGGAGGTGTTCTCAGGGAGATGCAGTTCGATCGTGTCCCCGACACCGACCGTGACATCCTTCGGACCAGTGGCGATGTGCTTCATGACCTCAGGATAGCCCGCGAATGTGATTTTCCTCACTCTCGTGACCATGGCGCTAGCACACCCGTCGCGACCGCGATGTGTGATGGGACACAAAACGGGGCATTCGTTCTGCATGCACGAAGAACGAGCCGGAATCACACGCAGCGACGCGGTGATGGGAGGACGCCTTCTCGCTCTCGCACACGAGAACGGCTACAGCGAACTGACCGAAGAGGTCGCGGCGCTGGTGTCGAGCCCCGGTTCGGACCCGCCGTCACAGATCACTCCCCCGCTCTACGGGAACGTGCTGAGGTGGACGGTCTCGACGATCGCCGACGTCGTCGTCGACAAGATCGGCCCGCAGGTGCGTGGCGACGAGAGCTTCGAACTGACCATCCGGACCGAGAGCGGCCGTCACGTCCGGCCGGAGGAACTCCCGCAGCCGGAGAGCACCGTGATGAAAGCGGTCGTCGACGCGCTCGCCGGCGACTCGGTCGCGGCCCGCAGCGAACTCGACGAAGTGGTCTTCGCCATGGACTGGGCGTCGCAGATGGAAGCGCTGGTCGAGGCGGTGCTCTGGCTCGACCGGCTTCTCGACACCCCGGTACCGGACGGGAACGACACGCCGCCCTGGTGACCCCCATACGCGGATGGGCGTGAACGGCGAGCGATGCCCGCCTTCACTCCCCTGACCCCCGAGATACTCACGGCCTCCGTCGCCGATCGCGCCGAGGCGCTCACCGGAAGCGTGTGCATCGCCGTGAGCGCACCGGACGCGGCAGACCCGGTGGAATTCGCACAGCGTGTCGCGACGGAACTGAGAACGCGGGGCCGCGCAGCGGACGTCGTCGATCTCCACGATTTCGTCCGGCCCGCATCGCTCCGGCTCGAGCACGGACGGACCGATCCGTACAGCTACCGCCACGACTGGTTCGACTACGCCGCGGTCGACCGAGAGGTGCTGCGCGCGGTACACGAACATCGACGATGGCTTCCGCGGCTGTGGGACGAACGCACCGACCGTTCGGCGCGCGAGCGCCCGCGTCGAGCGGCGGAGGACCAGGTCCTCGTCGTCGCCGGCCCTATGCTTCTCGGCCGTGGTCTCGACTTCGATGTCACCGTCGTCCTGACGATGTCCCGGGGCGCGCTCGAAAGGCGCACGCGCCCCGAGGATCACTGGACGATCGACGCGGTGCTCGAACATGACGCGGTGCTCGAACATGCAGTGCTCGAACATGCAGGAGCGGACGCGGACGTCCTGGTGCGCTACGACCACCCCACCCGCCCGGCAGTGCGGACGCGATCCGACTGAGCGGTCCTGCCTTCGCGGATCATCGCCCCGATCGAGGCTTGGCCAGGACCCGGTGAACCGCCGAGGTCACCGCGTCGGGCGCCACCGTGCCGAAGACCGCCATGGATTTCGCGAGCACGGAGCCGGGCACCACGTTCGCCTCGCCGCGCATCAGAGCGGCATAACCGTCGCGCGCGACGTGCGCAGGATCGTCCTTGGGCGCCTTCCCGAGGATCGTGTCGAGCATCCCGGCACGTGTGAAGAAGTGGGTGTCGGTGGCACCGGGGAGCATCGCGGTGAGCGTGACCCCGCTACCGTCGAGTTCCTTGCGGACGCCGTCGGTGAAGGACTGCACGAAGGCCTTGGACGCGTTGTACACGGCCTGGTAGGGGCCGGGCATCTTCGACACCACCGACGAGGTGACGAGCATCCGGCCCGAGCCCGCCCGCAGCATGTCGTTCAGCAGCAGGTGCGCCAGATGCACCGTCGAGCGCACGTTGACGTCGACGATCGAGAGGACGTCCCCGAGCTCTGCGTCGACGAACGCCCCGCCGATCCCGACACCGGCGTCGAGCGCAGCCGCCGCCGGGACGCGACCTCCGGCCGTCGCAGCCTCGTGGACCGCCCGGACCCCTTCCGGAGTCCTCAGATCCGCGTGGACCGACACCACCTCCGCGCCGGACGTCCGCAGGTCTGCGGCGACCTCGTCCAGAGTGTCCGATCTCGCCGCGAGCACGAGGTCGTATCCGTCGGCCGCGAACAGGGCCGCCAACTCCCGGCCTATGCCTCGCGATGCTCCGGTCACCAGAGCGAGAGGTCGAGCGTCGTTCATATCTCCTCCTCGGCACGTCTGGCTCGCGGGTACCCACACCCCGCCGGGTCGACACGGCGCCGGGATCTCGCAACCGTTTGGGGCGGGCACGTCCTCGGGTATGCGGAGGGCACCCTGCGCGCGCAGTCCCTTCCGAGTTCTGGAGTCCACTTGCAGCACAAGATGTATCGGTCGTCGTCCGACATTGCATCGGAGGATGCACGCGAGGAACTCTGCGCCGCCGCGCAGAAGGTGTTCGGCTGGGACACGCTGCGTCCCGAACAACTGGACGCGATGGTTCCGCTGCTGGGCGGACGCGACGTCCTCGCCGTGATGGCCACCGGCTCCGGGAAGTCCGCGATCTATCAGGTGCCCTCGCTGCTGCTACCGGGGGTGACGGTCGTCGTCTCGCCCTTGATCGCGCTCCAGAACGATCAGATCGCCGGTCTGGACCACTCGGAGGCACCCGAGGCGGTCGCGATCAATTCGCGCCAGCGCGAGTCGGAGAACGAGGCGAACTGGCGGGCCGTGCTCGAACACGATGCCGACTACGTCTTCCTCGCCCCCGAGCAGCTCGCCAAGGACGAGGTCCTGGAGCGTCTGAGAAGCGTGGAGGTCTCGCTCATCGTCGTCGACGAAGCGCACTGTGTCGCCATGTGGGGCCATGACTTCAGGCCGGAATATCTACGCCTGGGAGACGTGGCCGAGGCCCTGGGCCGGCCACCCGTCGTCGCGCTCACCGCCACCGCCTCACCCCCGGTCCGCGAGGACATCGTCGAGGCGTTGCGCATGCGGGATCCGCTCGTCGTCGCCGGTGGTTTCGACCGCCCGAATCTCGACATCGAGGTGCGCAGGCACACTGACGACGGCGAGAAGCGACGCGCCGTCGTCGAGGCCGTGGCGTCCCTGCCCGGTCCCGGCATTCTGTACGCCGCGACCCGCAAGGACACCGAGCGATACGCCGAGGCCCTGCGTGAACGCGGGATCGACGCGTGCCCGTATCACGCCGGGATGCGCGCGGCCGAGCGCGGGGACGTTCACCTCGGATTCCTCGACGGTCGCTGCGATGTCGTGGTGGCGACCTCCGCCTTCGGTATGGGCATCGACAAGCCGGACGTGCGTTTCGTCGTGCACGCCTCGACACCGGACTCGGTCGATTCCTACTACCAGCAGATCGGGCGCGCCGGACGCGACGGGGAGCCGGCCACCGTCCTGATGTTCTACCGTCCCGAGGATTTGTCGCTCGCGACCTTCTTCACCACCCACAACCCCGACGAGGAGCTGATCGGCCGGGTGTTCTCGGCGGTCCGCTCCGCGTCGCCGATGAGGCTCGGACGGCTGCGTACCGAGCTCGACGTGCGGGGGCGGAGACTGGCCAACGCGGTGAACCTGCTCGAACGGTGCGGAGCGCTCGTCTCCGGCCGGCGTGGACTCTCCGCCGCCGACATCCCCCGACGGAAGGCGGTCGAGCACGCACGCGAGACGGCCGCGTCGGGCGAACGACTGGACCGATCGCGGGTCGAGATGATGCGGGGCTACGCCGAGACTCGCGGTTGCCGCCGCCGGTTCCTGCTCGGGTACTTCGGCGAGACGCTGTCCGACCCCTGCGGCCGGTGCGACACCTGCCGGGACGGCGCGTCCGACGAGGTTGCGACGGTATCCGTGTTTCGGGGCGCCGATACTGCCCCGGCGTACTGCGAGACGTCCGTGTTCGCCCCGAACACGCATGTCGTGCATGCCGAGTGGGGACCGGGAGTGGTGATGACCTGCGAGCACGATCGCGTCACCGTCCTGTTCGACAGCGAGGGTTATCGGACACTGTCGCTCGATGCAGTCGCCGAGTCGGGGGTGCTGAAGGTCGACGACCCCGCACCGGCAGAGCCCGTACCTGCCCATGCCGAAGAACCCGTGGCGTGAGGGGCCACGGGTTCTCCGGATCCCGTCATCACGACGGGTGGGTACGGATCAGGGGCGAACCGTGCCGGGGGTGGTCCGCGTGCGTGTCAGGAGCACACCGAGCGCGATCATGCCCACGCCCAGGACGAAGTGCAGCCAGTCGTCCGCGGAGTTCACCGGCACGAAGTTGGCGCCGCTGTCCTTGTCGATGATCAGGCCGTAGATCCAGAGCACCAGGTAGATCCCACCGCCGATGATCAGGAAACTGCGGGCGGTTGCCACGGCCCGGGCCGCAGCGAGCCCCAGGACACCGAACAACAGGTGCACGATGTTGTGCAGGATGGAGACCTGGAAGATCCCCAGGAGCATGGCTTCGGAATGATGGCCTGCGCCCGAGAGTTGATCGTAGTCCGACGTGACCCCCGGGATGAAGCCGAGGATGCCCACCAGGAGGAAGACAGCGCCCACCACGAGCGCCGCAGTCTGCACCGGTGTTGCCGTCATCGAGCCACGGCCGGGGCTTGGGGTTCGAGATGTCATGTTCCGCGTCCTCTCACCGAACGTCCGTTCGGGTCGAGTGGTCCGAATTACATTCCCCGGTTAGCCGTGACCGAACGAACCCAAACGTCGGTTTCCGTGTTCGAGGACGGAGGTCGAGAACGGCGGCCGAGGGCGGGTGCGGCACTCCACCCTCTGGCCGGACGGACACGACCGTGTCCGGACACGACGAAGGCCCGCGGGATCAACCCGCGGGCCTTCGAGTCTGCGAGGCTCAGGCCTGGCTGCTGCCGAACGCATCGCCGGCCGCATCAGCAGAACCGGTGAAGAAGTTCAGCACGTCGAACAGGTCGGACAGGTTACCGAAGAGGTCGACAAGGAACTCGAGTGCAGGCACGGGCTTCTCCCATCAATGGAACGACATCGAAGTTGTGACGACTCGCGTCGACACGCGATCCAATTGTTACCTGCATTCGACAGCTGCGCAGCGCGAAGAATTGTAATCCGGAACACAAATCGGCCCTAGCAGGGGAAATATGGAGAGTTCGGTGAAAATCGGCCCGATATGTCGTATTATTCGGGGAGTTTCCAGGCCGGACAATACGGCCTATTCGGGGAAGATTCCCATATTACAAGATCGCCTTGTGACCATATCTCCACCCCGCGGGGGGAACTTCCGCCGGTGCCCGTTCGTCCTATCCTGTGAGTACACCTGCCCGCCCGACCCCGAGGGAGTCATGAAACGCCCCAAGCGAAAACCTCGAAGACCCGTCCCGCCCAGATATGACGCTCTGCTCGTCACCCGAGCCCGGTCCCCGAAGTGCTGACCGCCCTCGGAATCGCGGCCGGCATTCTTGTTGTTCTCGCCATCACTGCACTGACCGGCTACTTCGTCGCGCAGGAATTCGCGTACATGGCCGTCGACCGCTCCCGCCTGAAGGCCCGCGCCGAAGGCGGTGACTCGGCTGCAGCCCGCGCACTGGCGGTCACCCGCCGCACCTCCTTCATGCTCTCGGGCGCTCAGCTCGGCATCACCGTCACCGGCCTGCTCGTCGGCTACGTCGCGGAACCGCTGATCGGTAGCGGTCTCGGCGAACTGCTCGGCGGGGTGGGTATCCCCACCGCGGTGGGTGTCGCCGTCGGCACCGTGCTGGCCGTGCTCTTCTCGACGGTGGTCCAGATGGTCTTCGGTGAACTGGTACCGAAGAACCTCGCCATTGCCCGTCCCGAACCGGTCGCACGCCGCCTCGCCCTGTCGACGAGCGCCTATCTCGCCGTCTTCGGATGGCTGATCAAACTCTTCGACGCGTCGTCGAATCTCCTGCTGCGCGCATTGCGCATCGAGCCGGTGCACGACGTCGAGCACTCCGCGACACCGCGCGACCTCGAACACATCGTGGCCGCGTCGCGCGAGACCGGCGAACTTCCGCCGGAATTGTCCACCCTCCTCGACCGGATCCTCGAGTTCCCGACCCGGACCGCCGAACACGCGATGATCCCGCGGTCGCGGGTCGACGTCGTCGAACTGGACGAGCCGGTCGCCACCATCCTCGACAAGATGAGCGAGGGGCACACCCGATACCCCGTGGTGGGCACCTCGTCCGACGATCTGCGCGGTGTCGTGCACCTGCACGACCTCCTCGGCCTCGACACCCCGACGGGCACGGCCGCGGGGGTCTGCCGCCCCCCCGTGATCGTGCCGGCCACGCTGGCACTGCCGGAGGTTCTCACCGAACTGGCCCGGGCCGAGGACGAGATGGCACTGGTGATCGACGAGTACGGCGGGTTCGCCGGCGTCGTCACCCTCGAGGACATCGCGGAGGAACTGGTCGGCGAGATCGCCGACGAGCACGATTCTGCGATGGCCGCCGAGGTCATCCGCCCCGAGGGCGACGGCTGGATCGTCCGCGGCGACGCACACATCGACGAGGTGGCCCGCACCCTCGACCACGAACTGCCCGAGGGCGACTACGAGACGCTCGCCGGCTTGGTCATCACCGAGTTCGGTGGCCTCCCCGAGGTGGGTGACACCGTCCGGATCACACTGGATCCGGATCCCGCCGAACTGCTGAACGGGGACGGCCCGATCCACAGGACCCTGGTGGCCGAGGTACGCGACATCGACAAGCACGTGCCGTCGTCCGTGCGCGTGACCGTTCTGACGGACGAGGTGACCGGCAATGAGTAATCCTGTGGTCGTCGCGGTGGTGACGATCGGCCTGATCGCCGCCAGCGCGTTCTTCGTCGCGGTCGAGTTCGCGCTCATCGCGGCGCGACGACACCGACTCGAGGACGCAGCGACGTCGAGCCGCTCGGCGCGGGCCGCTCTGCGCAGCGCGTCCGAACTGTCGGTGCTCCTCGCGGGATCCCAGCTCGGTATCACGGTGTGCACGCTCGCACTCGGTGCGACGACGAAACCCGCAGTGCACCACTGGCTCACGCCGTTGTTCGAGAACTGGGGCGCGCCGCTGTGGCTCGCGGACGTGGCCGGCTTCGTCCTTGCGCTGATCATCGTGACGTTCCTGCACCTCGTCGTCGGCGAGATGGCACCGAAGTCGTGGGCGATCGCCCACCCGGAGAAGTCCGCCACGATGCTGGCGCTGCCGATGCGCGCGTTCATGTGGGTGACCCGGCCGTTGATCGTCCGGTTGAATCATATGGCGAACTGGTGTCTGCGAAAGGTCGGTGTGGACCCGGTGGATCAGGTCGCCGAAGGTCAGGATCCCGATGCGCTGCGGCACCTGGTCGAGCACTCGGCCACCGTCGGCACGCTCGACGAGCGCTATCACGGGCACCTGAGCAGCGCGCTGGAGCTCGAGACGCTCACGCTCGGCGAGATCGTCACGCCGCAGGCCGAGCCGAGCAGCGTGAAGCCGACCTCGACGGCCGTCGAGATCCGTGAGACGGCCCATCGCACCGGGCACCTCCGGTTGCTCGTGCGCGACAACGGCCACGTGGACGGTGTCGTGCACGTGCGCGACAGTCTCCAGGCCGCACCCGGAACCACGGCGACCGAACTGATGCGCCCCGCGCTGACGATCGACGCCGCGACGCCGGTCTACGAGGCGCTGACGACGATGCGGGAGACCAGGAACCATCTGGTCACCGTCACCGAGAACGGACGGATCGTCGGATTGATCACCCTCTCGGACGTCCTGGCCCGGCTGCTGCCGATGAGCGGCGCCACGAGCTGACGTCGTTTCCTGCCCCGGCCGGGACCGTTCAGGAGTGTCCGAGTGCGGCGTGCATCTCCCAGACGATGATCTCGGCGCCGGTGGCTGTGGTGAGCTGTCGGCCGCCACCTCCGGCGATCCGCGCCGCGTCTCCTTGGGCGAGAGGTCCGGCTCCCTCGAGTGCGGCTTCGCCCCGGGCGACGAAGAGGTGCACGAAGGGTGCGTCCGGCAGCGTCACGGGGCGATCCGGCCGCATCCGCGCGACGTGCATGGCGGCATATCTGTTGCGGATGCGGATGGCGGAATGGTCGGCGTAGGCGTCCATTCCGGATGCGACCGGCACGAGTCCGCCGGAGAGCAGTTCGTCGTCGATCTCGAGTTGTTCGTAGCCCGGCTCGATCCCGGCTTCGTCCGGCAGCACCCACATCTGCACGAACCGCACCGGTTCGTCGTGCTCGGCGGCATACGACGCAGTGGCACCGGGATGACGCCACGAGTCGTTCTTCTCGGAGTGGAGGATCCCCGAGCCCGCGCTCATGCGCTGCGCGAGACCCGGGTAGATCACCCCGGAATGCCCCGTCGAGTCCTGATGCACGAGCGATCCGCGGAGCACCCAGGTGACGATCTCCATGTCGCGGTGCGGGTGAGTGTCGAAACCGCTTCCCGGACGGACGATGTCGTCGTTGTTGACCATCAGCATCCCGAAATGCGTGTTGTCGGGATCGTAGTGGTGGCCGAACGAGAAGGAGTGCCTCGAATCGAGCCAGTCGATCTTCGTGTGGAGGCGGTCGTCCGCGCGGCGAACGTCGAGAATCGGTGCGGTGCTCATGCGGGGTCCTGTGTCGGGCAGTTCGGATCTGCGGTGGGCGGATTGCGGCGGGGGCGGATACGCGCCTGGGGCAGGGGCGGCGCCGGGAGACGCTCGACCCTCCCGGTGTAGCCGGAGACGCGGCCGAACCGATCGCACCCGCGTTCCCAGGCGTCCCGGTAGGCGACGATCTCGTCGTGGTCGCGGCCGACGAAGTTCCACCACATCACGATCTCCTCGCCGAGGGGTGTTCCGCCGAGGAGGACGATACGTGCGGGTTCGTCGGTGGTGTTGGTCAGTTCGAGGGCCGGCACGCCGGTTCCGGTGTAGCCGAGGGCGGCTCGCGTGAGCACGGTGCCGAACAGCGCGACCGTACCGGTGTCGACGAGCACCCCGTGCTCGAACGACGGGTCGACGTCGAGGGTGATGCTCGCCGCGGGGTCCAGGACGATCTCTGCGCCGAGCAGCGGGGTGTACGTCGTCACGGGCGACTCCTCGCCGGCGAGCGAACCGAGGAAGACCTTGACCTCTGCACCGGGCACCCGAACGACCGGCGGCACGTGGTGCTGGAAGTCGCGGGGCGCATCGCGATGTGCGTCGGGCAGGGCCACCCACAACTGCACGCCGTGCAGTGTCGTGGTCGCGGAGGTGGAGACCTCGGAGTGACAGATTCCGTGGCCTCCGGTCATGAGGTTCAACTCCCCCGGCCGGACCATCGCGTGCACGCCGTGACTGTCGCGGTGTTCGATCTCGCCGGTGAACAGCCACGACACCGTCTGCAGACCGGTGTGGGGGTGCGGTGCGACGTCCATGCCGCCGGTGCGGGAGACGTCGTCGGGGCCGTAATGGTCGACGAAGCACCACGCGCCGATCAGCGAACGCTGCCGTTGCGGAAGCGTACGGCGCACGGGCATGGCCCGGGGGCCACCGAGCGGGACCTCACGCGAGGTGATGATCTCCACGCGGGGGCGGAGCGGGTCGCGGATGGGGAGGTCCTCCGTCCGGCAGCGGATCTCCTCGGGACGGGTGTCGGTGTTGCTCATGCCGCTCGACTCCTCTCGGTGGTCCGTCGGTCGACCCTATCCATTGTGTCACATTTGATTGCGCAGTCAACTAACGCGGGTACACTGGGGATCATGGGAGACGCGAAGTGGCTCAGCGACGACGAACAGCGCCTGTGGCGCGCCTATCTGGATGCGACGCGCCTGCTGTTCCAGAATCTCGACAAGCAGCTACTGCGGGACTCCGACATCTCCTTCACCGACTTCGAGATCCTGGTCCTGCTGTCCGAGGCACCCGACCGCCGGATGCGCATGCGCGACCTCGCGGACGCGAGCACCACGACCCGCAGCGGCATCACCCGCGCCGTCTCCCGCATGGAGAACGCGGGGTGGGTGCGGCGCGTGGAGTGCGAATCCGACCGACGCGGCGCGTGGGCCGAACTCACGGACGTCGGCTACGCGAGACTCGCCGAGGCGGGTCCCGGCCACGTCGGGGCGGTCCGCGAGAACATGTTCGACCTGCTCTCCCCCGCCGACATCGCCCCCATGACCGAGGTCTTCGCCCGCATGCGCGATCGCATGATCGACGGCAGACGGTAGGCCTCCGCCCCGAAGCGAACTCCGCCCGCACCTCCGGAGCGGGACGTCGATCGGATCGCGGATATGTTGACCGGGTCACAGCCACGACCTCCGAAGGCGGTACCTCCCATGCGGCACGACCCGCGACGCACCTCGCTCGACCTGTATCCGTTGCAGCGCACGATCACGCCCCTGTTCGGCGACACCGACGCGCTCGGACACATCAACAACGTCTCGATCGCCCGCTACTTCGAGCAGGCCCGCGTCCTCGTCATGGAGGCCGTGTCGTCGACCTTGGGCGATACCTACCCCTTCGAGCGTGCGGTACTCGCGAAGATCGAGATCAACTTCCTGGCCGAGGTGTTCTATCCGCACGACATCGTCATCGCCACCGGTGTCCACCGCATCGGGACATCGTCGGTGGTGATCGGCTCGGCCCTGTTCCAGCACGGCCGGTGCGTCGCGCTCGCCGACTCGGTGGACGTCGGCACCGCCGCCGAAGGCGGCTCGCAACCGATCTCCGAAGCATCGCGCGTGGCGTTCGAGAAGGTCCGGCTCGCATACGACGACTGACGCGCCGCCCACGAACTGCCTCAGAACAGGGTGAGCGCCGCCTCGGGTTCGGGGACGCGTTCGTCGGCGCGCAGCGCACCCCTCTCCTCACGCCGAGCGGACGCCCGGACCCCGAGGCGGTGACGTTCGAGCAGGGGCGCGACCCGCTCGTCCAACCACTGCGAGTACTCCGGAGCAACGTACGCGCCCCGTCCGTAGAGGCGGCGATAGCGTCTCATGAGGGCAGGATGCTCCTGCGCGAGCCACGACAGGAACCACCCGCGGGTCGAGCCGCGCAGGTGCAGCGGTATTACGGTGACCCCCGACGCGCCGGCGGCGGCGAGGGAGCCGAACAGCGTGTCGAGGTGCTGTCGCGAGTCGGTGAGGAAGGGCAGCACCGGAGCGACCATGACGTGGCACGACAATCCGGCGTCGACGACCGCCTTCACGAGATCGAGACGGGCCTTCGGTGACGGCGTGCCCGGTTCGATGTGCGCGGCCAGTTCGGGATCGCCGATCGGGAGCGACACCGCGACCGACACATCGACCTGACCGGCCGCCAGCGACAGCAGCGGAAGATCGCGGCGCAGCAGCGTGCCCTTCGTGAGAATGGAGAAGGGGGTGCCGGATTCGGCGAACGCCCGGATGACTCCGGGCATCAGCCGGTAGCGCCCCTCTGCCCGTTGGTAGGGATCGGTGTTGGTACCGAGCGCCACGTGTTCCCGGGTCCAGGATCGTCGCGCGAGTTCGCGGCGCAGGACGGCGGCGACGTTGGTCTTGACGACCAGTTGCGAGTCGAAGTCGTGCCCGCCGTCGAGATCGAGGTACTCGTGCGTGGGCCGGGCGAAGCAGTACCGGCAGGCATGGGTGCAGCCCCGGAACGTGTTGACGGTGTACCGGAACGGCAACCGGGAGGCCTCCGGCGTCCTGTTCAGCGCGCTCTTGCACAGCACCTCATGGAAGGTGACTCCCTCGAACTCCGGCGTGCGGACACTACGGACGAGACCGGCCCGTTCGAGGCCCGGCAGAGCTCCGTCGTCCGCATCCACAGTCTGACCCGCCCACCTCATACCTCCAGTCGAACATGTGTGCTATTCGCTGTCAACAGATCGTTCGGCATCGTGGTCGATCGGACGGAGCGCACTCGCGGTGCAACGAATACATCGGCATTCCCATCCGTTCATCCACAGGCGGCCGAGGGTCCGGTGGCTCGCCCGGTGCGCTCGAGTTACAGTGCTCGCCACACTGATCTTCGATGGGGGGTTCGATGAGCGGTCTGTTTCCCGGTGCCGGAATCCGGGTGGTGCCCGATGGTATTCGAGCGTTCGGGGCCACGAATCTTCGTGCGGCCGAGCAGGTGGCGCAGGCGGGGACGTTCGATCTGCAGGCCAACATCTCCGCGTTGAGTCCGGCTCTGGGACTCATCGGCGGAGAGTTCCTCGCGGTGTTCGCCGCGGCCCAATCCGAGCACACCAGTGCCGTCGCGCAACTGTCGTGGGCCTACGCGTCCAACGGCATCGCAGCACACGAGGCGGCCACCGGTTACGAAACGACCGACACCGGAACGGCTTCGGCGCTGGCCGACGCTGCGGGAGGACTGTGATGCAGGGATCGGTCATCGACACCGCAACACCCGCAGCGTCACCGACCGTTCTCGACGCTCTCCGCGCGTCGCCGATCGGACCGGTCCTCGACGCACCGCTGCCGGTACTTCCGGAACCCGTTCTTCCCGAGCCGGGTCTGCCCGTCCTCGAGGCGAATTCGATCGTCGAGCTGCTCGAATCGATTCCGGTACCGGTGCTGCCCGATCTCGAGACGATCGTGCGGCCGCTCACCGAACTCTGCTCGATGTTCGGCACCGGTATCCTCGACTCGCTCGATCCGTCGGCGATCCTGCAGCAGGGGTCGCGTCTGCTCGAGACCGCCACGATGCTCGGACGCAGTGCGCTGCACGCACTTCCGGAGTCGTGGGAGGGAGCAACGGCCGACGAGGCCGCAGGTCACGGTGTGCGCGCGCAGCAGTCGGCCCTCGAACTGGCCGACCGCGGCGACCGGATCGGCGACGTCACCCGCGCCGCCACGGCGACCGTCGAACGCGGCAACATCGAATTGACCGGCATCGCACAGTCGTTCGTGGCCACGGCGATGGCGGCCGCACCGGCTCTCGCGACGCCGCCGGGCCAGGCCGCCCTGTTGGCGTCCGCCGCGCAGCATCTCCAGGCTGCCCTGGCCGTCGTTGCGCGTACCCGGGGCGAGCTGACGGTCCACACCGCCGCGATGACGGCGCTGACCACGCCGATTCCCGTGCCCGCGCCGGTGGCCGTGGCCGGGGTGCAGGAGATGCGCACGGTCGCCACGGCCGCAACCGATGTCGCGTCGAGTGTCGCAGCGCCGTTCACGGCCGCCGCGCACGCCGCGACCACTCCCACCGCCTACGCGGCGACCGCGCCCACCGCACACGCGGCGGTTCCGACCGTCGGTGCGGCGGTCGCGGGATCGGCCGGAACGGTGTCGGCCGGAGTGGTCACCGGTCACGGCACCGCGGGGGCCGCGTTCGGAACTGCGGGTGTGCCTGCCGCCGCTCCGATTCCGACCGCCCCGGGCTCGGGCGGGAGTGCGCAGGCCACGACCGGCGCGAGCGCGATGGGAAGGGCACCCTCGACCGGTGGGATGGTCCCCGCGACGTCCGCTCGCGGGTCCGACGACGAGGAGCACCGCTCCCCCACCCGTCTGCTGAGTGCCGCCGCGGAGGGCACCGAGGTCGTCGGCGAACTGCCGTTGGTCGTTCCCGCCGTGATCGGTTCGCACGACGACCGCTGAGCATTACTCGTCGATCGGACGAGCCTGTCAGTCGACGAGGGAGGCGACCTCGTGGTCGGTCAGCGTCGTCTGCGGCACCCGGCCGGCGCCGCGCGCGAGTTCGATCGCCCGGTAGAGCGGGCGTTCGCCGAGCGCGGCGTCGCGGGCCTCGGCCCGCAACTGTTCGACGAGCACCGACGAGATCGCCGCCGCCGGAGCGATCTCGCTGGTGGCGAGCGCATCCGCGAGCTTTCGCAGGGCCAGCACGTCGAGTTCGCGACCGCCGCCGTTGGCGTACAGGGCGAGCGGGACCGACACGAGATTGTGCTCACCGTCGTTGACGCGCACGACGGCCTGCGATACCCCGCCCACCCGGACGATCAGTTCGACACCGGCGAGTCGCGCGAGATCGACACTGCGCGACCGGAACGCCCCCGACAGCGTGACGACGGTGCCGCGCAGCAGCAGGTGCCGACGCGTGGCCAGGAACGCACCGACGGCCGGCGGCACCGCGAAGACGGCCCCGACGAGCAGCGCGACCCATCCGGGCGCGACGATCCAGACCAGAACGCCGAGGACGACGCCGACGGCGAGCGCGAGCAGCGCGATCCTGCGGGCGCGTGACCGGAGCAGCCGGGACGGGATCAGATCGAGCGGGACGGCGGCACCGTCCCGGTCGTCATGCGCCGGCAACGACCTCACCCACACGGGCGACGACGTCCGTGAGTGCAACGCTGTGCTGCTCGCCGTTGCGCAGATCCTTGACGACGACCTCACCTGCCTCGAGTTCGCGGTCACCGAGCACGAGCGCGACGACGGCACCGGACTTGTCGGCCGCCTTCATGGCGCCCTTGAGGCCGCGCCCACCGTATGCGAGGTCGACGCGGACACCCGCGGCGCGCAGTTTGTGCGCGATGGGCACGAGGGCGACCTTGGCGGCGTCGCCCATCGGCACCCCGTACACCTCGCACCGCGCGGGGCTGCCGGCGGTCTTGCCCTCGGCGGCGAGCGCGAGAACCGTGCGGTCGACGCCGATCCCGAAACCGATGCCCGAGAGCGGCTGGCCGCCGAGCTGTTCCATGAGCCCGTCGTAGCGGCCACCACCACCGATGCCGGACTGGGCGCCGAGCCCGTCGTGGACGAACTCGAAGGTGGTCTTCGTGTAGTAGTCGAGGCCGCGCACCATGCGCGGATTGACGACGTACGGGACGCCGATCGCGTCGAGGTGGGCGAGTACCTCGTCGAAGTGTGCGCGAGCGGTGTCCGAGAGATGGTCGAGCATCAGCGGCGCGTCGGCGGTCATCTCGCGGACCTCGGGGCGCTTGTCGTCGAGCACGCGCAGCGGGTTGATCTCGGCGCGGCGGCGCGTCTCCTCGTCGAGCGGGAGCGCGAACAGGAACTGCTGCAGCTTCTCCCGGTACTGCGGACGGCAGGTCTCGTCGCCGAGGGACGTGATCTCGAGGCGGAATCCGTCGAGTCCGAGCGACCGGAATCCTGCGTCGGCAACCGCGATGACCTCGGCGTCGAGCGCGGGATCGTCGATGCCGATCGCCTCGACGCCGACCTGCTGGAGCTGACGGTAGCGGCCCGCCTGGGGGCGCTCGTAGCGGAAGAACGGCCCGGAATAGGACAACTTCACGGGGAGCTGACCGCGGTCGAGACCGTGCTCGATCACCGCGCGCATCACGCCCGCGGTGCCCTCGGGACGCAGCGTGACCGAGCGCTCACCGCGATCGGCGAAGGTGTACATCTCCTTCGTGACGACGTCGGTGGACTCGCCGACGCCGCGAGCGAACAGGCCGGTGTCCTCGAAGATGGGCAGCTCGACGTGCCCGTACCCCGCCAGGCGTGCGGCACGGGTCAGACCGTCCCGTACCGCCACGAACTCCGCCGACTGCGGGGGAACGTAATCGGGCACACCCTTCGGCGCCGAAAACGTGGAGGCCTTGCTCACTGGTACTGCCTTCTCTCGGGATTCTCTCGGTTGGTCACCGGACGGATCGCGGTGTTCGTGCCGTCAGCGGGATTCTGCCAGGCCGGTGAGGAAGGGATTCGACTCCCGCTCCTGCCCGATCGTGCTCGCTCCGCCGTGTCCGGGGAGGATGTTGGTGCCGTCGTCGAGCACGAGCAGCTTGCGCGCGATCGAGTCGAGCAGTTGCGCGTGGTCGCCGCCGGGCAGGTCGGTGCGGCCGATCGACCCCTGGAACAGGGTGTCGCCGGTGAGCGCGACGTTCAGGGCGGCCCCGTCCGGGGTGGTGGTGCGCGTGCGCAGGACGACCGAGCCGCGGGTGTGTCCGGGCGTGTGGTCGACGACGAACTCGATTCCGGCGTGTTCGATCTCGTCTCCGTCGCCGAACTCCACGACCTGCTGCGGTTCGACGAACTCGACGCCGTCGAGGAAGGGGGCGAGGCTCGACCCCATGCCCTGCAGCGGATCGGTGAGCATCATCCGGTCGTCGGGGTGGATGTAGACGGGGATCCCGTACCGGTCGGCCACCGGCTGCGCCGACCACATGTGGTCGAGGTGACCGTGCGTGAGCAGCACCGCCCGGGGCGTGAGATCGGATCCGGTGAGGAACTCCACGAGCGGCTCGGCGGCGTCCTGGCCGGGATCGACGATGACGCACTCCTTCGCGTTGTCCTGCGCGAGGATGTAGCAGTTGGTCTGGAACATCCCGGCAGGGAATCCGGTCACGAGCACGAGCATCGCTCCTACGGGTGGAAGCCTTCGAGGTCTCCTACAGACTATGCGTTGCGCCCTGCCCGCGGGTTGCCGGTCCCGGGTGGCAGACTCGGGTCTGCTTCGAAGTCGGTTGGACCACATCGATCGTTCACGGGAGGACTACTGCAGTGCCGAGCAACGCACAACGGCGCCAGGCCGCGAAACGCAAACTCGAACGGCAGCTCGAGCGTCGAGCCGAACGCGAGCGCAAGCGGCGCCGCATGACGATCGCGCTGTCCGCGCTCGGAGTGATCGTGGTCGTCGGCGCCGGTGTTGCTCTGTGGGCGGTCGACCGGGGCGACGACACGGCCACCGAGGCGGCGTCGAACGACACCTCTGGTTCGGAAATGGAGTACGCCGCGCTCCCCGACGGCCGGTCCGAGCCGTTGCCCGAGACGGTGAGCTGCTCCTACACCGCGGACGGCCGCGAACCGTCGAAGCCGGCAGAGCCGCCGCGCACCGAGGGCATCCGCACCACCGGTGAGGGCAACACGGACATCAGCGTCAGCATGGAGACGAGCCAGGGGAACATCGGCCTGATCCTGCACAACGACGATTCGCCGTGCACCGTCAACAGCTTCCTGTCGCTGGCCTCGCAGAACTACTTCGACGACACGCCCTGCCACCGGCTGACCACCTCGCCGTCCCTGCAGGTCCTGCAGTGCGGCGACCCGTCGGGTAGCGGGTCGGGCGGTCCGGGATACCAGTTCGCCAACGAGTTCCCCACCGATCAGTTCGCCGCCGACGATCCCGCCGCGCAGGAACCGATGACCTATCCGCGCGGCACCCTCGCGATGGCGAACACCGGACAGCCCGAGACCAACGGCAGCCAGTTCTTCCTGGTGTACGGCGACTCGGTGCTGCCCCCGCAGTACACCGTGTTCGGCACGATCGACGAGACCGGTCTCGCGACCCTCGACACGATCGCCGCAGCCGGTGTAACGGGTGGGGCTGCCGAGGGTACCCCCGCGCTGGAAACGACCCTCACGTCGGTCAGGATGGACTGATGATCCGATTGCGCACCACCCTCGCCGCCGGCGTCGGGCTCGCACTCCTCCTCACGGGGTGCTCCGACGATTCGTCCACCGATACCGCCGCGAACTCGTCGGCACCTACGTCCGCCGCCGACCGGCAGTCCCCCGCCTACACGGGCGAACTACCGGAGCGACCCAGCGGCACCGACTCCGTCTCGTGCACCTACGACGCCTCGGGTGACGCCGCACGCGACGTGACCGCCCCCGCCGCGGACGACGTCTCCGCCACCGGCGCTGCTGCCGCGCAGATCACCACCAGCGTCGGCGTCATCGGCGTCGAACTCGACCGGGCCGCGGCCCCCTGCACGGTCAACAGCTTCGTGTCCCTCGCGGAGCAGGGCTACTTCGACGACACCCCCTGCCACCGGCTGGTGACCTCCCCCGGGCTGCAGGTGCTGCAGTGCGGCGACCCGACGGGCACCGGAACGGGCGGGCCGGGTTACGGGTTCGACACCGAGTACCCGGAGAACGTGTACGCGCCCGGCGACGCCCAGCTGCGGCAACCGGTGATCTACCCGCGCGGCACGGTCGCGATGGCGAACACCGGTCGTCCCGGCAGCAACGGCAGCCAGTTCTTCCTGGTCTACGAGGATTCGCAGCTTCCCCCCACCTACACGGTCTTCGGGACGGTCGACGAGGCCGGACTCGCCGTGATCGAGGAGGTCGCGGCGGAGGGCGACGACGGCTCGATGGCGGCCGGCGGCGGTGCGCCCAACCGCGCGGTGCAGATCGAGTCGGTGACCGTCGGGTCCTGACACCCCCCGTTCACACGGAACGCACGGACGTCCCGTCCCGGAGATTCCGGGGCGGGATGTCGTCGTCCGGCGCGAGACCGAGACGGATTCGGTCAGGCTGCCGAGGTCACCCGGTACACGTCGTAGACGCCCTCGACGTTGCGGACGACGTTGAGCACGTGCCCGAGATGTTTCGGGTCGCCCATCTCGAAGGTGAACCGGCTCACCGCGACCCGATCGCCCGTGGTCGTCACGGAGGCCGACAGGATGTTGACCTTCTCGTCGGCGAGTGCCTTCGTCACGTCGGACAGCAGACGGTGCCGGTCGAGAGCTTCGATCTGGATCGCGACGAGGAACACCGACGACGGCGAGGGCGCCCACTGCACCTCGATGATGCGCTCCGACTGCTCCCGCAGCGACCCGGCGTTGGTGCAGTCGGTGCGGTGCACGCTCACCGCTCCGGTGCGGGTCACGAAGCCCATGATCTCGTCGCCGGGGACGGGCGTGCAGCACTTGGCGAGCTTCGAGACCGTGCCCGGTGCGCCCGGCACGAGGACACCGGAGTCGCCGCTGTTCCGCGAGCGGGTCGGGATGGTCGACGGTGTGGACCGCTCGGCCAGTTCCTCTTCGACGCCACCGACGCCACCAAGCAGCGCGACCAGCCGTTGCACGACGTGGTGCGCCGAGACGTGGTGCTCACCGACCGCGGTGTACAGCGCCGAGACGTCGGCGTACCGCAGTTCCTTGGCGACCGCGACCATCAGGTCGGCGTTCATCAGGCGCTGCAGCGGCAGACCGACGCGACGGACCTCCTTCGCAATGGCGTCCTTGCCGGATTCGAGGGCCTCCTCGCGACGTTCCTTGGCGAACCACTGCCGGATCTTCGCCTTGGCGCGGGGTGAGACGACGAACGACTGCCAGTCGCGGCTCGGGCCGGCGTTGGGGTCCTTGGAGGTGAAGACCTCCACGACCTCGCCGTTCTCGAGCTTGCGTTCGAGGGCGACGAGGCGGCCGTTGACGCGGGCTCCGATGCAGCGGTGCCCGACCTCGGTGTGCACGGCGTACGCGAAGTCCACGGGCGTCGAGCCGGAAGGCAGCGTGATCACGTCGCCCTTGGGCGTGAAGACGAAGATCTCCTTGACCGCCAGGTCGTAGCGGAGCGATTCGAGGAACTCCCCCGGGTCGGCCGCTTCCCGCTGCCAGTCGAGGAGCTGCCGCATCCAGGCCATGTCGTCGAGCTCGGCGACATCACCCGAGTGGCGTCCCTTTGTCTCCTTGTACCGCCAGTGCGCGGCGATGCCGAATTCTGCGGTGCGGTGCATCTCGTGCGTGCGGATCTGCACCTCGAGCGGCTTGCCCTCGGGACCGATGACGGTGGTGTGCAGCGACTGGTAGACGCCGTAGCGGGGCTGGGCGATGTAGTCCTTGAACCGTCCCGCCATGGGCTGCCACAGCGAGTGCACGACACCGACGGCCGCGTAGCAGTCGCGGATCTCGTTGCACAGGATGCGCACGCCGACCAGGTCGTGGATGTCGTCGAAGTCGCGGCCCTTGACGATCATCTTCTGGTAGATCGACCAGTAGTGCTTGGGCCGGCCCTCGACGACCGCGTCGATCCGCGACGCAGAGAGTGTCCGTCCGATCTCGTCACGGACGGTGGCCAGGTAGGTGTCGCGCGACGGTGCGCGGGTCGCGACGAGCCGGACGATCTCCTCGTACTTCTTCGGATGAAGGATCGCGAAGGCGAGGTCCTCGAGCTCCCACTTGACCGTCGCCATCCCGAGGCGGTGGGCCAGCGGGGCGATGACCTCGAGGGTCTCGCGTGCCTTACGGGCCTGCTTCTCGGGAGGCAGGAAGCGCATGGTCCGCATGTTGTGCAGACGGTCGGCGACCTTGATGACGAGCACCCGGGGGTCGCGCGCCATCGCGATGATCATCTTGCGGATGGTCTCGCCCTCGGCGGCCGAACCGAGCACGACCTTGTCGAGTTTGGTGACGCCGTCGACGAGATGCGCGACCTCTTCACCGAACTCGGCGGTGAGCTGCTCGAGCGTATACCCGGTGTCCTCGACGGTGTCGTGGAGCAGTGCCGCGACGAGGGTCGTGGTGTCCATGCCGAGTTCGGCGAGGATCGTGGCGACCGCCAGCGGGTGGGTGATGTAAGGATCGCCGGACTTGCGCTTCTGGCTGGCGTGCCGTTCCTCCGCGACGTCGTAGGCCCGCTGCAGCTGCGAGAGGTCGGCCTTCGGGTACAGCTCGCGGTGGATGGTGACCAGCGGCTCGAGGACCGGCTTGAGGCTCGTGCCCCGCTGACCGGTGATGCGTCGCGCCAGGCGCGCGCGTACCCGCCTCGACGCGGAGGTCGATGCCGGTGTGGGGGTCGGGTTCTGACCGGAATTGTGGGACCGATCGAGATTCTGGGTCATGCCTCAACCTCCCGTCGCGGCTGCGAACCCGGTTCGTCACCGATGCGCATGTCCGGACCGTACGGGTCCGGCGGGTTCACCGGCACCTGTGGCAACTCTATCCCTCAGATCCGCATGAGAGACGTCAGCGGGTACTTCTGCAGTCGCGTCCGGCCGCCGAGGGCTTCGATCTCGGTGACGACGGTGATCCCGACGACCTCGGCGCCGACGCGTTCGAGCAGTTCGACGGTGGCGGCGAGGGTTCCGCCGGTCGCAAGGACGTCGTCGACGACGAGCACCTTGCGACCCTGCAGGGCCATCCAGTCGCCCGGGATCTCGATCGCGGCGGTGCCGTATTCGAGGCTGTATTCACAGGTCTGGACGGGCGGCGGGAGTTTGCCCGCCTTGCGGACGGCGAGCACGCCCACCCCCAGGGTGCGGGCGATGCCGCCGCCGAGGAGGAAGCCGCGCGCATCGATACCGGCGACGAGTTCGGCGTCGGGTGCCGCGGAGGCCAGCGCCGCGATCACGGCCGAGAAGGACGGTCCGTCGGCGAAGACGGGCGTCAGGTCGGCGAAACGGACACCCGCGGTCGGGAAATCGTCGACCCATCGGGTGTGTTCGGCCACGGCCACGGCAGCTTCTTCGACGAGCCGCGTATCGCCGATCCGTTGAGCGCTCATCCTCCGAGTATCCACCGGTCCATGTTCCAGCCCGCACCCGCGGTCGTCGGGTTGGGCACCCCGGCATGCATTCCCGCCGCGAACCCGATCGTGCGGGGCTGCGCGAACAGGGGCAGGGTGGGAACGTCGCCCCACAGGATGCGTTCGGCCTCGGTCGCGAGTCCCGCGATGGCCGCGTTGTCCTTCGCCACGAGCAGGCCGTCGAGCAGTTCGTCGACGCGGCCGATCGAATAACCGCCGACGTTGCTGCCGGCCCCGGAGTGCAGTGCGTCGCGGGCGTGCTCCATGTCGGCGGCGCCACCGGCACCGGCGGCCGTGGCCGTCCCGACAAGGATCGCGTCGACCTCCCCCGCCGTCAGCTGCGACGGCGTGAAGGTGTCGGAGCCGGCGTCGACGATCTCGATGCCCGCCTCGCGGCAGGATTCGCCGATCAACTCGACGGTGCGCGCGCGCCGGTCGTCCGGCCCGAGATATCCGATACGGACCTGCATCCGGTCCTGACCGGAGGCCTCGCGTTCCGAACGGGCGGCGTCGATGTCCACCTCGGCGTAACGTTCGGCCGACGGCGCGGTCTGCGGGTACAACGGCGAATCGGGCGCCAGGAGCCTCGACGTGATCGGGCCCGTGACGCCGTCCGACTCGTCGGAGGCGCCCAGCTCGTCGAACAGCTGTGTGCGAGGCGTGCACAGGGCGACGGCGCGGCGCGCCGCCGGGTCCTGGAAGACACCGCTCGTGGCGAACACCAGTTGTTCGAGGTTGCGTGAGACGACGGTGGAGACGTCGGCGCCGTCGCCGAGGTTGCTGTGGCCGACGGATCCCTCGGCCACGTCGACGACGTGGATGCGGCCGTCCTCCGCGGCCGCGGACGTGTCGGTGCCGCGCGGCCAGACGACGATGCGGTCGGTGCCCGGGGCGTTCCCCCACCACCGCTCGTTCGCGACGAGCGTCAGGCCGTCCTCGGCGGTGTACGACTCGAGGCGGTACGGGCCCGCGGACGGGAACAGCGCCGGATCGATCTCACCCGGGGTGAGGGTCCAGCCGGTGTTCCAGAACTCCGCGATGCGCCGGACGGCCTCGGTGTCGTTCGCCGTGATCGCTCCGACCAAGTCGGACACACCCGACCTTCCTGCCGCCACGTGGGCCGGCATCAGCTCGGTGGCCCCGAACAGCGCCTTCCAGTTCGTGTCCTCGCGGCCGGGTCGGAAGACGACGGTGGCCTCCTTCGACCCGGGCTGACAGTCGACCCGGTCGATGTCGGCGTAACCACCACGATGGGCAGCGTCGAACAGCGGGACCTGCTCGCCGGACTCGTCGGGAGCGGTGAAGCGTCCGCTCGACGCAGCCCAGGCCAGGACGAGGTCGTCGCAGGACATGGGCACACCGTCGGAGTAGACCGCGTCCGGCGACAGGCGGTACTGCACGGTGAGCCCCTCACCGGGCACGACCGAGGCAGTGCCGATGTCGGTGTCCGCGATCACCCGGCCCTGCGGACCGACGTAGCCGAAGCCCGGCAGCACCCGGGCGAACGCCTGGCGCGCGCCCGAGGCCGCACCGTCGACGGTGTTCGCGTTGTAGGTCGTCACCGTGTTGTCGATCGCGTACCCGATCGAGCGCACCGGTTCCTCGTCCGTGCCGCACGCGACGGTGGAGAACGCGAGTGTCGAGGCCACCGCCGCGCACGCGAGGAGCGGCGTGCCGCGGCGCCTCGGCGACCGCCTCGTCGTCGGGTCGTTCCGCTCGCTCACCGCCATGTCAGGACCTTCTCTTGCCGCGCTTTCCGGTGGGTCGTGCCCCGGGGGCAGGGCCGCGACGGACCGTCGCCCGGTCGGGCAGGGATCCGGCGCCCTGCACCGTCGGCACCACCTTTGCGTCGACCGCGTCGGCCGACTGTGATCCGGCCGGCGTCCCGGCCTTCGCCGCGCGGGCGGCGGCCTCCTCCCGCTTGGCGAGCACCTTGCGGGTGTGCTTCGCGACCGGACCACGCCATTCCTCGAGCGTAACCAGCAACGGGGTCGCGAAGAAGATCGACGAGAAGGTACCGACGACGATGCCGACCAACTGGACGAGGGCGAGGTCCTTGAGCGTGCCCACACCGAGGAGCCACACCGCGATGACCATCAGCGCCAGCACCGGCAACACCGAGATGATCGTGGTGTTGATCGAGCGCATGAGCGTCTGGTTGACGGCGAGGTTGGCCTGCTCGGCGTAGGTGCGGCGGTGCAGGTGCAGGATGCCGCGGGTGTTCTCCTCGACCTTGTCGAAGACGACGACCGTGTCGTAGAGCGAGAAACCGAGGATCGTGAGCAGACCGATGACGGTCGCAGGACTGACCTCGAAGCCGACGAGGGCGTAGACACCCGCTGTCACGATGATGTCGAAGAACAGGGCGGTGATCGCTGCGATCGCCATGTTCCGCTGGTATCGGATCGTGATGTAGATGCTGACGATGACGAGGAAGACCACCAGCGCGATGAGCGCCTTGTTGGTGATCTGGCTTCCCCACGTCTCGCTGACGTCGGCGACGCTGATCGAGTTGCGGGACGGCTCACCGTCCGGCCCGGCGGGCTGGAACTCCTCGAACAGCGCGGTCTGCAACTCGGCGACCTGCTCGCCGTCGAGAGTCTCCGACCGGATCTGGACGGTCGCTCCGTCGCCGGCGCCGACAGTCTGCACCGCCTCGGGTTCGAAGCCGATGGTGTCGCTGAAGACGGTCTCGACTTCCTCGACGGAGACGCCCGGCACGGCCGGCATCTGGATGCGGGTGCCGCCCTCGAAGTCGATACCCCAGCTGAATCCGCGCAGCAGCATGCTGAGCAGGGCGATCAACACGATCACCGCGGTGACGATGTACCACCGCTTGCGGCGTCCGACGATCTCGAAGGCGCCCGTGCCGGTGTACAGACGGGACAGTCGGCTGTGCTGCGGCGCGGCCGTCGTCGTGGTCGTGTCGGTCATCGTCACGCCTCCTTCGCAGCGGTCGCGGCGACGAGACGACGCTCGTCGGCCACCTGCTGGATCGCGCCCAGACCGTTCACGCTCGGCTTGGACCAGAACTTCGACTTCGAGGCCAGGAACACCAGCGGCCAGGTCACCAGGAACACGACGACGACGTCGAGGATCGTGGTGAGGCCGAGGGTGAACGCGAAGCCGCGGACCTGACCGACGGCCAGGACGTAGAGCACGGCGGCAGCGATGAAGCTGACCGCGTTACCGGAGAGAATCGTGCGGCGGGCCCGTGCCCAGCCGCGCGGCACCGCGGAACGGAAACTCCGCCCCTCGCGGATCTCGTCCTTGATCCGTTCGAAGAACACGACGAACGAGTCGGCGGTCATGCCGATACCGATGATCAGACCGGCGACGCCGGCGAGGTCGAGCGTGAACCCGATGTATCTGCCGAGCAGCACCATGACCGCGTAGACCGCCATTCCCGAGAGAACGAGCGACAGCGCGGTGAGCAGTCCGAGCATCCGGTAGTACGCGAGGCAGAACAGGAGCACCAGCGCCAGACCCACCGCACCGGCGATCAGCCCGGCCTCGAGCGAAGCCAGACCCAGAGTGGCGGAGACGGTCTCGGCTTCGGATGCCACGAACGACAGCGGCAACGACCCGTACTTGAGGGTGTTCGCCAGCTCTGCGGCCTGCGTATTCGTGAACTGGCCGGTGATCGAGGTGGCGCTGCCGGCGGGGGTGGCGCCCTGGATCACGGGCGCGCTGACGACCTTCGAGTCGAGCACGAAGGCGGCCTGCTGACCGATGTTCGCGGCGGTGAACTGCGCCCACGTATTGCTGCCCTCGCTGTCGAAGGTCAGGCTGACCTCGTAGCGCGACTGCTGCTGATTGAAACCGGAGGTCGCGTCCTCGATCTGCTGGCCGTCGATGATGCTCGGGCCCAGCAGGTAGATCGCGGTGCCGTCGGTCGAGCACGCGACCAGCGGAAGCGCCGGGTCGTCGTTGCCGGCGAGCGGGTCGGCCGCGGAGCAGTCGAGGGCGAGAGCCGCCGCCTGCTGCACGGCGGGGTCCTCGCTCTGACGGGTGGCCTTGGCCGTGGCGATGTCTGCAGCCGCCTGTTCCTGCGGCGTGAGCGAGCCGTCGTTCTCGGGAGCCTCGGGGGCTCCGGAGGGCTCGGCCGGAGCCTGGGGCGCCTCGACGGGGGCCTCGGGCGTCTCGGCCGGTGCCGGGGCATCGGTGGGCGCGGTGGGATCCTGCGCCGGGAACGGACGTCCCTGCGGTTCGGGTGCGTCGGCGGGCGGAGCCTGGTCGGCCGGCGCGGGTTCACCGGGTGCCGGTTCGGCAGGGGCCGGTTCTGCGGGCAGCCCGCCCTCGGGGGTACCGGCACCGGGCTGCTCGGCGAGATCCTCGGCGGTCATGTTCGCGTCGATCGGTCCCCCGATCACCGGCCTGATGTACAGCCGGGCGGTCTGGCCCAGCGTCCTGGCCTGGGCGCTGTCCTCACCCGGGACGGTGATCACGAGGTTGTCGCCCTCGACGATCACCTCCGAACCCGACACACCGAGCCCGTTGACGCGGGTCTCGATGATCTGCTGGGCCTGGCGGAGGCTGTCCGGACTCGGGCTGCTCCCGTCGGGGGTTCGCGCGGTGAGGGTGACGCGGGTGCCACCCTGCAGGTCGATGCCCAGCTTCGGGGTGGGCGACTTGTCCCCGGTGAAGAAGACCAGTGCATACAACGCGGCGAGAATCACCCCGAACAGGGCGAGAGCGCGCACGGGATGCACCGATCCGTTGGAAGGTGCCACGGTCTGTCAGTCTCCTCGATGCGAGTGAGTGGTGGTCGGGTGCAGTTGCGCGGCGCTCGGCACCGGCACCGGAGACTCCGGTGCCGAAACCGTGCGTCGCGAATCGGCTGTCAGTACTCGGTCGGACGTCCCTCCGGCGGGTTCGCATCGTCGTCCTTGCGGAGCAGATCCGGATCCTGCGGGGTCTCGGTCTCGACGCGCTCCCGGATGACCAGACGCGACCAGGTCGTGACGACACCCGGCGCGATCTCGAGATCGACGGTGTCGTCGGCGAGGGCGGCCACCGTGGCGTGCAGACCCGCGGTGGTCATCACGCGGTCGCCGATGCGCAGGGAGTCCTGCAGCGCCGTCACCTTCTGCATCTCCTTCTTCTGACGCCGCACGCCCAGAAAGGTCGGGACGAGCAGTGCCAGGATCAGGAGAGGGAAGAGCAGTTCCATCGTTGAAGTCAGTCCTCGGTCGTTGTCGGTGGGTGGTGACGCGAGCGACACCAGCGGGTCGTGGTGACGCATGCGGCCCCACGACGTCGGGATCGGCCTCCACGGACCGACGCAGTAGACCAGTGTGCCATTCCCCGGGCGAGGGCCCTACCTCCGTACGTCCGGATCGTCCGGGTCGGACGGATCGACACCGCCCTCGAGGGTCGTGTCCGGGTCGTCCTCGAACAGCTCGAGCTGTGGTTCGCGCGCACGCACCTCGATGCCCCCGGTGGCGGCCTCCGGCGGCGGGGTGAGGCCGAGCTGCAACCAAGCGGCCTGCGTGGCCACACGTCCGCGCGGAGTGCGCGCGACCATGCCGGCACGGACCAGGAACGGCTCGCACACCTCCTCGACGGTGGCGGGCTCCTCCCCCACGGCCACCGCGAGTGTCGACACGCCGACCGGGCCACCACCGAAACTGCGGACGAGTGCGCCGAGAACGGCGCGGTCGAGACGATCGAGACCGATCGGGTCGACGTCGTACACCTCGAGCGCGGCCTGGGCCACGGCCCGGGTCACGACACCGTCGGCGCGCACGTCGGCGTAGTCGCGGACGCGGCGCAGCAACCGGTTGGCGATACGCGGCGTGCCGCGGGAGCGACCGGCGATCTCCGCGGCGGCGTCGTCGCGGAGAGCGATCCCGAGGATCGATGCGGAGCGGTCCAGGATGCGCTGCAGCTCGGGGGGCTCGTAGAAGTCCATGTGCGCAGTGAAACCGAACCGGTCGCGCAGCGGGCCGGTGAGGGCACCGGAACGGGTGGTCGCGCCGACGAGGGTGAAGGGTGCGACCTCGAGCGGGATGGACGTCGCGCCGGGCCCCTTGCCCACCACGACGTCGACGCGGAAGTCCTCCATCGCCAGATACAGCATCTCCTCCGCCGGTCGGGCGATGCGGTGGATCTCGTCGATGAACAGCACGTCGCCCTCCGCGAGGTTCGACAGCATCGCAGCGAGATCACCGGCGCGTTCGAGCGCGGGACCGGAGGTCAGTCTCAGTGACGTGCCGAGTTCGGCGGCGATGATCATCGCCATCGACGTCTTGCCGAGACCGGGCGGACCGGACAGGAGGATGTGATCGGGAGTGCCGCCGCGCAGCTTCGCTCCTCGCAGAACGAGCTGCAGCTGTTCGCGGACCCGCGGTTGCCCGATGAAGTCGTCGAGACTGGTCGGGCGCAGACTGGTCTCGATGTCGCTGTCGGAGGGCAGATGCTCCGCCGTGACCGGCGACCGCTCGCGGTCGGCCGATGCAGCATCGAATTCGCGGGCCGCTCCTGAGGCCTCGAACTCACGGTACTCGTCGGTCACCGCGACCTACCCAGCAGCTTGAGCGCCGAGCGCAGTGCCGTCGAGACGTCGGCGCCCGGCTCCTCGGCAAGGACCTTGTCGGCGGCCGGTTCGGCCTGACGCGGCGTGAATCCGAGGCCGACCAGCGCCTCGACGATCTGGTCGCGCAGCGGCGAGGCACCGGCCGCGACAGGCGACGATCCCGTGGCGCCGAAGGCCGCGACCTTGTCGCGCAGTTCGACGATCATGCGTTCGGCACCGCGCTTGCCGATCCCGGGTACCCGCGTCAGCGCTGCGGTGTTGCCGTCGGCGAGAGCCGCCCGCAGCGCATCGGGTTCGAGGACGGCGAGCGTGGCCATGGCGAGCCGGGGGCCGACGCCGCTGACCGTCTGCAGCAGGCCGAACAGTTCGCGCGCCTCGGCGTCCACGAAGCCGTACAGCGTCATGGAGTCCTCGCGCACGATCATCGCGGTGGCGAGTCTGGCCTGCTCGCCGCGCCGGAGACCGGCGAGGGTCGCAGGTGTGGTGTTGATCCGATAGCCGATCCCACCCGCCTCGATCACCACGTGGTCGAGGGCTATGTCGAGTACCTCGCCGTGTACCGAGGCGATCACCGGCTACCTGCCTTCCGTGCGGCCGACTGTTCGCGCAGCCGCTCCTCGTAGCGTTTCTTCTGCTGGGCGGCCGCAGCTTCGGCGGCCGCGAGTCTGGCGATCAGCGGGGCCCGCCAACAGTGTGCGACGGCCAGCGCGAGCGCGTCGGCGGCGTCGGCGGGCTTCGGCGCGGCGTCGAGCTTGAGGATGCGGGTGATCATCGTGGTCACCTGCTTCTTGTCGGCCGTGCCACTGCCGGTGACCGCGGCCTTCACCTCGCTCGGCGTGTGGAACATGACCGGGATCGAGCGACGCGCCGCAGCCAGGGCGACGACGCCGCCGGCCTGCGCGGTGCCCATCGCGGTGCGCACGTTGTGCTGGGAGAACACGCGCTCGATCGCGACGACGTCGGGCTTGTAGCGGTCCATCCACTCCTCGACCGAGTCGGAGACCTTGAGGAGCCGGTGCTCGAGGTCGAGTTCGGGCGAGGTGCGGATGACACCGACGGCGACGGGGATCACGTCGCGTCCGCGTCCCGTGTCGACCATCCCCAGACCACATCGGGTCAGACCGGGGTCGACACCCATCACGCGCACCCGACTCACCTCTCGACACCCGAATACGGCCGGGTTTCCGACGCCTTCGACGGACCCGACCTTGCTTCGCACGATTGCGAACGCCTGTTCGAGAGCATAGCGGCCGGGATCGGGTGCCGGGAGACCGACACGCGACCCCGGCCGCTGTGACAAGTACGACGAGCGTCGCTCGTGGACGACTACGACGAGAGCGTCGCTCAGGCGTCGAGTTCGGCGAGGACGTCGTCGGAGATGTCGACGTTCGTGTAGACGTTCTGCACGTCGTCGCAGTCTTCGAGCGCGTCGACCAGCTTCATGACCTTGCGTGCACCCTCGGCGTCGACCGGCACCTCGACGGACGCCCGGAAATCGGGGTCGGCCGAGTCGTAGTCGATGCCGGCGTCGACGAGAGCCGTACGCACGGCGATCAGGTCGGACGCCTCGGAGACGATCTCGAAGGAGTCGCCGAGATCGTTGATCTCCTCGGCACCCGCTTCGAGGACGACCTCGAGGATCTCGTCCTCGGAGCGGCCGTTCTTCTCGAGCACGACGACGCCCTTGCGGGTGAACAGGTAGGCGACCGAACCCGGATCGGCCATGTTGCCGCCGTTGCGGGTCATCGCCGTGCGGACCTCGCCCGCGGCGCGGTTGCGGTTGTCGGTCAGACACTCGATGAGCAGCGCGACACCGTTGGGGCCGTAGCCCTCGTAGGTGATGGTCTGCCAGTCGGCACCGCCGGCTTCCTCACCGCCGCCACGCTTGCGGGCACGCTCGATGTTGTCGTTCGGGACCGAGCTCTTCTTCGCCTTCTGGATGGCGTCGAACAGGGTCGGGTTACCCGCCGGGTCGCCACCACCGGTCCGAGCCGCCACCTCGATGTTCTTGATGAGCTTCGCGAACATCTTGCCGCGCTTGGCATCGATGACCGCCTTCTTGTGCTTGGTGGTGGCCCATTTGGAGTGGCCGCTCATTCGCTTCGAGCCCCTTCCGGAGAAGTGTGGTCGGCGTCAACCGACAGGTCGGAGAGTCGATTCTACTCGCTCCCGGTGTGGGCCACCGGCACGGTGGCCGTGTCGTCATGTCGCCGAGGCCGTCGGGCGCACCCGAGGTCGGGTCGCCGAGCGCACGGTCTCCACGAACAGCCGGTGCACGCGATGGTCACCGGTGATCTCGGGGTGGAAGGACGTCGCGATCACAGCGCCCTGCCGCACTGCGACCACCCGGCCCGCCGCCGGCCCGTCCGGAACCGTGGCCAGGACCTCCACGTCGGGCCCGATCTCCTCCACCCACGGGGCTCGGATGAACACCGCGCGCACCGGCCCGTCGCCGAGACCCGTCATCGGCAGGTCGGTCTCGAACGAGTCGACCTGCCGGCCGAAGGCGTTGCGGCGCACCACGATGTCGAGGGCGTCGAGGTGTTCGGCGTCCTCGGTGGTGTCGAGCACCCGGGAGGCGAGCAGGATCATGCCGGCACACGAACCGTAGGCGGGCAGCCCGGCCTCCAACCGGGCCCGCAGCGGTTCGAGCAGATCGAACACACGCAGCAGACGGCTGACCGTAGTGGATTCGCCTCCCGGAAGGACGATGCCGTCGACCTCGTCGAGTTCGCGTTCGCGACGCACCGCGATCGTCCGCGCGCCTGCCTCCTCGAGAGCGCTGCGATGTTCGCGGACGTCGCCCTGCAATGCCAGGACGCCGATCGTGGGAGAGGAAATGGTCACCGTTGCCTGCCTGTCCGTTCGGGGTCGCCGATGCGCAGGCACTTCGTAGGGACGTCTTCGTCGGGGACGCCCTCGTTCAGGACTCGCGCAGGTACCGCGTGAGTCCTTCCTGCACCACCGCCGCGACCATGTTGCCGTTGCGATCGAAGATCCGCCCCTGGGTCAGTGCGCGCCCCAGCCCGGCGGAGGGTGACGTCTGGTCGTAAAGCAGCCAGTCGTCGGCGCGGAACGGCCGCAGGAACCACATCGCGTGGTCCAGCGATGCACCCTGCGTCCGTTCGTCGTCGTGGCCGACACTCGCCGAGCCGAGCAACGTCATGTCGCTCATGTACGCGAGCGTGCACACGTGGAAGACCGGGTCGTCGGGGAGGATCTCGCGGGACTTGAACCACAGCTGCTGCTGTGCAGCCATCCTGCTCGACGAGTCCATCCGGTCGCGGGGAACGAATCGGAAATCCCATTCGGCCCATTCCTTCTTCGCCCACAGCAGGGTCGCGTCGTCGACCACAGTCTCCGGATCGGGCAGTTCCTCCGGAGCCGGCACCCGCGGAATCGTGTCCTGGTGCTCGATCCCCTCGTCGCGTACGTGGAACGACGCCGACATCGTGAAGATCGCCTTGCCGTCCTGGACGGCCGTCACGCGCCGGGTGCAGAAGGAGCGGCCGTCGCGGATCCGGTCGACGAGGTAGACGATCTGCATCGTCGGGTTCCCCGGCCGGAGGAAGTAGCCGTGCAGCGAGTGGACCCCGAATGCGGGATCGACGGTGCGGACCGCCGACACGAGCGCCTGACCGGCCACCTGACCACCGAACGTCCGCGGCAGCAACGTCTCCGTCGCTATGCCCCGGAAGATGTCGTTCTCGATCTGTTCGAGCGCCAGGATCTGCTCGATCTTCGCCATGGGAACTCCTTCTGTGCACCGTACGCAAGAAGGCTAGCTGCACGGAGGTGTGCCGAACGCCGTGTCCCCGGAAGGTGGCGAGAGAACCGGGATCGCTATCGAGTAGCGAATATGACACCCTCGGTAGAACGGAGGGGGTGCAATGCGACAAGTCACCGATATGGTGCGCAGGAACAGCGTGACGATCACGGGCAACCGACAGGGCCCGGTGGTCGTCCTCGCGCACGGTTTCGGTTGCGACCAGCACCTGTGGCGCCTGATGATCCCGCTGCTCGAACCCGACTTCACCGTGGTGCGGTTCGACCACGTCGGCTCCGGGCGTTCCGATGCGACCGCCTGGGACTCCCAGCGCTACTCGCGGATGGAGACCTACGCCGAGGACGTCGTGGACCTGTGCCGGAGCCTGGATCTCGGGCAGGTGCTCTTCGTCGGCCACTCGGTGAGCGCATCGATCGGTGTCCTCGCGGCGGCCGCTGCCCCGGAGGTCTTCTCCGGTCTCGTGCTGCTCGCGCCGTCCCCGCGCTTCATCGACGATCCGGCCAGCGGATACCGAGGTGGGTTCAGCACCGACGACATCGACGAGCTGCTCGAATCCCTCGAGGCGAACTATCTGGGCTGGACCGAGTCGATGGCGCCGGTCATCATGGGCAATCCCGAGCGACCGGAGCTCGGCGACGAACTCGCCGAGATCTTCTGCCGCACGGATCCCGAGGTGGCGCGCGTCTTCGCCCGGGTGACCTTCCTGTCCGACAACCGCTCCGACCTGGCCGCGGTGTCGGTGCCCACGCTCGTCGCCCAGTGCGCCCACGATGCGATCGCTCCGCGCGAGGTCGGTGCCTTCGTTCACGAGCAGATCCCCGGGAGCGAACTCGTGACCCTGAACGCGACCGGCCACTGCCCGCAGCTCAGCGCACCCGAAGAGACAGCAGCCGCGATCGCGGCGTTCGCGCGCCGATCGGGGTGACGGCGACGACCGATCGAACCCTCGATCCCCGTATCCGACACGGCGATGCGCTGTACGACAACGCGCCGTGCGGATTCCTGACGACGCTCCCGGACGGCCGGATCACGGAGATCAACCGGACCTTGACGGACTGGCTCGGGTTCACGAGCGACGAACTGGTCGGCAAGCGGTACTTCTCGGACCTTCTCAGCGTGGGCGGCCGCATCTACCACGAGACCCACTACGCGCCGCTCCTCCTCATGCACGGACAGATCAACGGGATCGCCCTCGAACTCGTCCGTGCCGACCGGACCCGGCTGCCGGTCCTGGCCGCCTCGGTGGTCGAGCCGGACGCCGAGGGCAGGCCCACGCTGATCCGCACGATGCTGTTCGATGCCCGCGAGCGCCGCGCCTACGAGACGGAACTGCTCCGTGCCCGTCGCGAGGCCGAACTCGAGCGTGAGCGGCTCCGCACGATCAACGCCACACTCCAGGCGACCCTTCTTCCGCCGAGCCTGCCCGCGGTACCGGGACTCGAGGTCGACGCGTACTACCACATCGCGTCCCCCGACGAGGTCGGCGGCGACTTCTACGACCTGTTCCCCGCGCGCGCCGGCACGTGGGGGCTGTTCCTCGGCGATGTGTGTGGAAAGGGCGCTCGCGCAGCGGCGGTGACGTCGATCGTCCGCTACACGCTGCGCGCCGCGGCGGTCTACGAGACGGTCCCGTCCGCGGCGCTCAGGACGCTCAACACCACCCTGTTCGACGAACGCCACAGCGAAACGCGAGCTCCCTTCTGCACGCTCACCTTCGGCACGGTCGCGCCTGATCCGGACACCGGACGGGTCGACATCCGTCTCGCCTCGGGTGGGCATCCGCCGCCGCTCCTCGTGCGCGCGAACGGCAACGTCGACTATCTCCCCACGATCGGCGGACAGCTGATCGGAATGCTGCCCACGCCGCGGCTCGTCGAGCACACCTTCGCGCTGCGCCCCGGCGACACGCTGCTGCTGTACACCGACGGGGTGACCGAGGCCCTCGTCTCCGGTGAGACCCGTGAACGCTTCGGGGAGGACCGGCTCCTCGAGCACGTCCGCGCATCGAAACCGACGAGCGCGGCGGAAGCGGTCGGGGCCGTCCGCGAGGCGCTCGCGACGCTCGGGGCGGGCGTGCAGGACGACGTCGCCCTGCTCGCCCTGCACGCGCCCCGGTAGAACGATCACCAGCCGCGTTCGGCGAGCCGGTGGGGCTGCGGGATCTCGTCGACGTTGATACCGACCATCGCCTCGCCGAGGCCCCGCGAGACCTTCGCGAGCACGTCGGGATCGTCGTGGAAGGTGGTGGCCTTGACGATCGCGGCCGCACGCTGGGCGGGGTTGCCCGACTTGAAGATTCCGGATCCGACGAACACGCCCTCGGCCCCGAGCTGCATCATCATCGCGGCGTCGGCGGGGGTGGCGATGCCACCGGCGGTGAAGAGGGTGACGGGCAGCTTGCCGGCGCGGGCGACCTCGACGACGAGGTCGTAGGGGGCCTGCAATTCCTTGGCGGCGACGTAGAGCTCGTCCTCGGGAAGCGAGCTCAGGCGCCGGATCTCCTGGCGGATCCGGCGCATGTGGGTCGTGGCGTTCGAGACGTCGCCGGTGCCGGCCTCGCCCTTGGAGCGGATCATCGCCGCGCCTTCGTTGATACGGCGCAGTGCCTCACCGAGATTCGTTGCGCCGCACACGAACGGCACGGTGAACGCGAACTTGTCGATGTGGTTCTCGTAGTCGGCGGGGGTGAGCACCTCCGACTCGTCGATGTAGTCGACCCCGAGGGCCTGCAGGACCTGCGCTTCGACGAAGTGGCCGATGCGCGCCTTGGCCATGACGGGGATCGAGACGGCCTCGATGATGCCGTCGATCATGTCGGGATCGCTCATGCGCGACACGCCGCCCTGCGCGCGGATGTCGGCGGGCACGCGTTCGAGGGCCATGACCGCCACCGCGCCGGCGTCCTCGGCGATCTTCGCCTGTTCGGGGGTCACCACGTCCATGATCACCCCGCCCTTGAGCATCTCGGCCATGCCACGCTTGACGCGGGCGGTACCGGTGACGGGGGCGGTGTCGGGGCTGGTCACGATGGGAGTCCTCCTCGGTGGACGGATCGGCGAAAGCTGCCGGCGCACGGGCGACGGGCAGCGGAACCGAGCCTAGGGGCGCAGCCGAGCCGGTCCTATAGCCAGTTCGGAACAACTGGACTGCCGCACACCGGTCCACTCCTCGGACGGGCACTGAAGATCCTGCGCATTCCCCAAAGGAACCGTCCAGTTTCGCGAACTGGATCTCTACGTGAGAGGCTCTGCGGCCGGACCGAAAGGGTTCAAAATTTCACCGGATCGCGCGGATCTCCGGCTCCAGCCGCCGCGTCGCGACCTGCCTCGCCTCATCGAGGAGCTCGGGCAGATCGTGCGGGTAGACCGGGTTCCCGGACCGCACCAGCGCCTGCAGCTCGTCGTCGTCGAACCAGCGATGGTCGAGGCGCATGCTCCGTTCGAGATCGGTGAAGCCGTCTGCAGCGGGTTCGAAGGACGGCACCCGCACCGAGAAGAACAGTTCCTCCGAGTGCAGGACCTCACCGTTGAACGGGAAGACGGCCACGCGCCGCCACATCGGCCCGCACAGGAGGTCGCGCTCGACCCGCAGACCGGTCTCCTCGGCGAGCTCCCGGAGCGCGGCCGTCGCCAGGTCCTCGCCGGGCTCGACGGCGCCACCGATCGTGAACCAGAAGTGCCGCTCGGGCACCGCGGGGTCGTGTCCGCGCAGCAGCAGGACCCGGCCGTCCTCGTCGAGCACCACGACGCGAGCCGACGTGCGTGCCCGATCCGGCACCGGGGTGGTCCGCGAAGCGGGAGCAGTGGCCGCGCCTGAGGAAGGGGACGTGCCGGGAACGGCCGGAGGCGCGGTGGCGACCGCACCCGCCCGCTCGGCAATCTCGAAATAGGTGGGCAGCGGCGCGGTTCCCCCGAGGTGCAACCAGCGGACCGGCCGTCGGGTGCGCAACGCCAGGGTGTCGCGCACCGCGTCGTTGTGGAAACGACGGGCGATGAGCACCCGCGCCTCCGCGTCGGCGAGCTCGGCCACGAGTTGGGGGCGCAGCCGGCCGGTCTCGAGCCGTGCCAAGGAGGCCGACAACGCGTTCTCGGCCTCCTCGCGCCGGGCGCGGTCCGCACGTTCGGCAGTATCGGCGAGCAGGGCGAGTGTGCGTCCCTCCGGGACCGGGATCGACGCCACGATGCTCCGCACGACCGCCGCGCGACGCGCCAGGGCCGCATCGAGTGCCTGCCAGGACAGATCCGAGCGCACATGGAGGCGGTCGAGTCGGTTGGCGGTGGAATAGGCCCACACACCGATCGCCACGACCACGGCGGCGATCAGCGACAGGACGAGGATCGTCACCGCGCTGACGGTCACGACCGGACCTCCCGCACCGGGCCGGCACCGACGGTGACGGTCTCGTAGACCCGCAGGATCTGATCTGCGACCACCGGCCAGTCGTACGCTTCGACCACCGTGGATCCGAAGTCGACCAATGCCTGCCGGCGGTCGTCGTCGTCGAGGACCTCGAGGAGTCCACGCGCGAGCGCATCGGCATCGCCGACCGGGACGAGGACCCCGGCCTGCCCGTCGCGCAGTACCCGGCGGAAGGCGTCGAGCTGGGAGGCGACGACCGCCGTCCCCGCGGCCATGGCCTCGACGAGCACGATGCCGAAGCTCTCACCACCGAGGTTCGGCGCGCAGTACACGTCGGCGCTGCGCATCGCGGACGCCTTCTCGTCGTCGTCGACCTGCCCGAGCAGCCGCAAGTGCCGGAAGTAGCGTCCCGCTCCCTTCCGCAAGCGGTCCTCGTCACCGCGCCCGACCACGAGGATCTCGATGTCGGGATGTCGGGCGACGAGCGCCGGCAACGCGCCGAGCAGGATCTCCATGCCCTTGCGGGGTTCGTCGTACCGGCCGAGGAAGAGCACCGTGCGGCCCGCTCGCGGGTAGCCCGGCAGCAGCGGGGCGTGCCGGAACAACGGCACGTCCACACCGTTGGGGATCTCGACCGCATCGGCACCGAGAGAGGTGACCTGCCACCGCCGGGCCAGCTCGGACACCGCGATCCGGCCGCTGATCTTCTCGAGATAGGGCTGCAGGACACCCTGGAAGGTGCTGAGCACCAGCGATTTCGTCGTCGACGTGTGGAAGGTCGCGACGATCGGTCCTTCCGCCACCTTGAGCGCGAGCATCGACAGGCTCGGCGCGTTCGGTTCGTGGATGTGGAGGACGTCGAAATCGTTGTCGTTGATCCAGCGGCGGACCCGGGCATAGGAGACCGGACCGAAACTCAGGCGCGCGACGGACCCGTTGTACGGGATCGCGACGGCGCGACCGGCGGAGACGACGAAGTCGGGCAGGGGCGTCGTCTCCGACGCGGGTGCCAGCACACTCACCTCGTGCCCGCGGCCGATGAGGACCTCCGCGAGATCCACGACGTGTGCCTGTACTCCACCGGGAACGTCGAAGGAGTACGGGCAGACCATCCCGATCCTCACCTACGCCTCCATCCGGGCGCGGCGAGCCTCCGACAGGTCGTCGAGCCACAACGGCTGCAGCATGTGCCAGTCCTCGGGGTGGGCGGCGATGTTGGCGGCGAACCGGTCGGCGAGGGCCTGTGTGGCAGCGTCGATCCCGACACTCACGTCGAGCTCCGGATCCACGCGGAACCCCCAGCCGTCCTCGGTGAACCAGCAGTGCACCGGCAACAGTGCCGCACCGGTGTCGATGGCCAGTTTCGCCGGTCCGGCGGGCATGCGGGTGGGTTCGCCGAAGAAGGTGACCGGCACTCCCTTGCGGGCGAGGTCGCGTTCGCCGAGCAGGCACACGATCCGGTTGTCGCGCAACCGCGCGGCAAGCTCCCCGAACGGCGGCGTCTCCCCGCCGCTCGAGGGGAAGATCTCGAAACCGAGACCCTCGCGGTAGTCCACGAAACGGCGGTAGAGGGACTCCGGACGCAGGCGCTCGGCGACCGTGGTCAATCCGCCGAAGTAGCGGACGCACCACACGCCGGCGAGATCCCAGTTCCCACTGTGGGGCAGCGCCAGGATCGCGCCGCGACCGGCGGCGAGCGCCGCCTCGATGTGCTCACGGCCCTCGATGGACGAATCGATCGACTTCGCGGTCGCGTCGAGATCCATCGACGGCAGGCGGAACGCCTCGCGCCAGTAGCGCGCGTAGGACCGGACCGACCGGCGGATCAGATCGTCGGGCACCTCGTGCGGCTGCACCCCGAGCACCCGCGCGAGGTTGCGGCGCAGTTGCTGCGGTCCGCCGCCACGGCGCGCCGCATGGTCGGCGCCGGCGTCGAACAACCGTCGCGCGACGCCGTCGGGCAGTGCCCGGACCAGGCGCCAGCCACCCGCGTACGCGAGATCGGACGCCTTCTCGCCGACACTCACTGTGCTCCCCCGTCGTCCCGGGTCTCCGTCGTCCCCCCGGCCGGGGGCGTGATGGGAAGCAGTTCGCGCGCACCCGCGGAGTTGCGGACGGCGAGCACCCGCTGGAAGACGGTGATCACCGATCCGACGACGAGCAGCCACATGGCGATGTGGATCGCCCAGTCGAGTCCGAGGCCGGTGAGACCGGCGCCGACGAGCACGATCACGAGCCGGTCGGGTCGTTCGATCAGACCGCCGTCGGCGGACAGTCCACTCGCTTCGGCCCGCGCCTTCGCGTACGAGATGACCTGCGAGGTCACCAGACAGAGCAAGGTGGCGACGAACAGCGGACGGCTCTGCTCGTGGTAGACGGCCCACCACGCGAGACCGGCGAAGATCGCGCCGTCGGCGACCCGGTCGCAGGTCGCGTCGAGAACCGCGCCGAAGCGCGTTCCGCCACCGCGGGCCCGGGCCATGGCTCCGTCGAGCATGTCGAACATGACGAACAGCCAGATGACCATCGCACCCCAGAACAGGTGTCCCATGGGGAACAGGGTCACGGCGGCGGCGATCGTGGCGACGGTGCCGACGAGTGTGACGGCGTCCGGAGTCAGGCCGGTACGGATCAGCGCCTTGCCGAGCGGCGCGGTGACCTTCGACACCGACGCACGCCCGAAGAAGCTCAGCATCCCGCGACCCCTGTCTTCCTGTCCGACCGTTGTGTCCGGAATCCGATCCTGCCACGAGTAGGGCCGGAAATGCGCAGTCGGCCCGCAGCGGATCGACACGCGAACGGCACCACGGCCGTACGATGCGATCGCGACGACTCGGGGAGGGCTGTCACTCGTCCCATGCCGAGGCGAGCAGTGCACGGGTGTCGCGCAGCAACTGCACCATGACCTTCGACCCACCGAGGACGGTGATGAAGTTGGCGTCGCCGCCCCAGCGCGGCACGACGTGCAGGTGGAGATGCTCGGCCAACGAGCCTCCCGCCGCGGCACCGAGGTTGAGGCCGACGTTGAAGCCGTGCGGACGCGAGACGCGCTTGATGACGCGGAGCGCCCGCTGCGCGAACTGCATGAGTTCGGCGCTCTCCTCGGGCGTCAGGTCCTCGAGGTTGGCCACCCGGCGATACGGTACGACCATCAGGTGCCCCGGGTTGTACGGGTACAGGTTGAGCACCGCGTACACCGTTTCGCCGCGAGCGACGACGAGACCTTCCTCGTCGGACATCTTCGGGATATCGGTAAAGGGTTCGTACGGCTCGTCGCGACCTCGCGGGGACTCGGTGATGTACGACATCCGGTGCGGCGACCACAGGCGCTGCAGGTGGTCGGACTCCCCCACACCGCGATCGACCATCGACGCGGGACTGTCGTCGGTCGCGGGGATGTCGGCCGGCCCCGGAGTGCGATCGCCCGTCACGACGGGCTGCCTTCCCCACCGGAACCGACGAGCTCGGCGGTGGGCGAGGCGTTCTCGCGGCGACGGACCCATTCGGTCACGATCCGCACGGCCTCGTCGACCGGCACGCCGTTGACCTGCGTGCCGTCGCGGAAACGGAAACTGACCGCGCCCGCCGCGACGTCGCGCTCACCGGCAAGCAGCATGAACGGCACCTTCTGCGTGGTGTGGGTGCGGATCTTCTTCTGCATACGGTCGTCGGAGACGTCGACCTCGGCCCGGATCCGCTGAGCCTTCAGCTTGCCCACGACGTCGAACAAGTGGTCCTCGAAGTCCGCGGCCACAGGAATGCCCACGACCTGGACGGGCGAGAGCCACGCCGGGAAGGCACCGGCGTAGTGCTCGGTGAGCACGCCGAAGAACCTCTCGATCGACCCGAAGAGCGCCCGGTGGATCATGACGGGCCGGTGTTTCGCCCCGTCGGTGCCGGTGTACTCGAGCTCGAATCGCTCCGGCAGATTGAAGTCGAGCTGGATCGTCGACATCTGCCAGCTGCGGCCCAGGGCGTCCTTGACCTGCACCGAGATTTTCGGACCGTAGAAGGCCGCACCGCCCGGATCCGGGACGAGGTGCAGACCCGAGGCCTCGGCGACCTCACGCAGGGTGTCGGTCGCGACGTCCCACAGCTCGTCGCTGCCGACGAACTTCTTGGGATTCTTCGTCGACAGTTCGAGGTAGTAGTCGTCGAGCCCGTAATCCTTCAGCAGGTCGAGGATGAACTTCAGGACGCTGGTGAGCTCGTCGCGCATCTGCTCCGGGGTGCAGAAGATGTGCGCGTCGTCCTGCGTCATGCCGCGCACACGGGTGAGCCCGTGGATCACACCGGACTTCTCGTAGCGGTAGACGGATCCGAACTCGAACATGCGAAGCGGCAGCTCGCGGTACGAGCGGCCTCGCGACCGGAAGATCAGGTCGTGCATCGGGCAGTTCATCGGCTTGAGGTAGTAGTCCTGACCCGGCTTGCGAACCGTGCCGTCCTCGTTGAGCTCCTCGTCGATGTGCATCGCCGGGAACATGCCGTCGCGGTACCAGTCGAGGTGACCGGAGACCTCGTAGAGGTGGCCCTTGGTGATGTGCGGCGAGTACACGAACTCGTAGCCGGCCTCGACGTGCCGCTGACGCGAGTAGTTCTCCATCTCCTGGCGGATGATGCCGCCCTTCGGATGGAAGACCGGCAGTCCCGAGCCGAGCTCGTCGGGAAACGAGAACAGGTCGAGTTCGGTGCCGAGCTTGCGGTGGTCGCGGCGCTCGGCCTCGGCGAGGAGTTCGAGGTGCGCGTCGAGCGCCTCGGTGGACTCCCAGGCCGTGCCGTAGATGCGCTGCAGGCCGGCGTTGTCCTGGTCGCCGCGCCAGTAGGCCGCGGAACTGCGCGTGAGCTTGAATGCCGGGATGAACTTGGTGGTGGGCACGTGCGGGCCGCGGCACAGGTCCTTCCAGACGAGCTCACCCGTGCGGGGGTTGAGGTTGTCGTAGATGGTCAGTTCCTTGCCGCCGACCTCCATCACCTCGGGGTCCGGCTCGAAGTCACTGCTTCCTGCCTTGTCGTCGATGAGTTCGAGTTTGAACGGTTCGTCCTTCAATTCCTCGCGGGCGTCCTCGAGGCTGTCGACGACGCGACGCGAGAAGCGCTGGGCATCCTTGACGATCTTCTTCATCCGCTTCTCGAGCTTCGCGAGATCTTCGGGCGTGAAGGGACGCTCGACCTGGAAGTCGTAGTAGAAGCCGTCGCGGATGGGCGGGCCGATGCCGAGCTTCGCCTCTGGAAACTCCTGCTGCACGGCCTGTGCGAGCACGTGGGCGGCCGAGTGGCGGATGACGCTGCGACCGTCCTCGGTGTCGGCGCCGACGGCCTCGACCTCGACGTCCGATTCCGGCGTCCACGAAAGATCGTGCAGCGTGCCTTCGGAGTCGCGGACGACCACGATCGTCTCGGGTCCCTTGGTGGGCAGACCCGCGTCACGGACCGCCGCGCCCGCAGTGGTCCCCGCGGGCACCCGGACGATCGTGGCTGGTTTCGCGGATGCGGGCGTGGTCACTGTGACGGACTCCTCGGCTCGATGCCTGATACGTGGTCGTCGCCGGACGCGTGCTGCGGTCGACGATCGCGAGCACACGGCAACTTCATCATGCTATCGACATCCGCCCGGGCAGCGAACACAGGGAGCCGAGCGGAGAAACTCAGAGGTGGTTGAGACCCGTCAGCACCCGTTCGAGCAGTTCGACGTTCGGTCCCACCTTGTCGGCCGTGCGGTGCACGGTGATCTCGCCGGTCGCCGCGAGATCCCCGACGAGCACGCGCGCGACACCGAGCGGGATCTGCGCGAGGGCCGCGATCTCCATGATCGATCTCGGCTGGGCGCACAACGCCAGCACGAGGCGATGCTCGTCCATCGCCGGACCGGACTCACTGCCCATCGCGGAGGGGACGGCCGACACGAGCACTTCGAGAGGCAGCTCCACCTCGGCTCGGGTGCGTCCCCCGCTCCGCACGAACGGGCGCACGAACGACGACGTCTCTGACTGGTTCATGTCCTCGATTCCCACACTGGTCCCGGTGCCCGCATTCCGGCCGGCCGGCTGCGCTGCACCGCCCGACAACGCTCTGTCGACCGACAACGCTCTGTCGACCGGCTGCGCTGTGTCGACCGGCTGCGCTGCGGGACGGTACATCTCGGCTGCCGTGACCTCGTCCACGACGGGGCCCGGCTCGCGGTGATTCCGTACCGGCACGGCGTGATCCGCCGGCCGCCGACGTCGACGGGACCGACCGGATCCGAATCTCGCTCCGGTCGCCCCCACGACCGGCCATTCGCTGTCCGCAACGCTCATCCGGACGTGCCCTCCTCGACGACCACGATCCTGCCATCACTACGCGCACTTCGGCCACAAGCACCACAGCTGTGCCCACACGACACGCGTGGTCGGGCCCGAGGGGGCCGTTGCGGTTCGAAGGAAACAAGCGCTCGCGGGCGACCACCCGACCGGGCGCCACGCTCGCTCAACGATTTCATCAAGGTACGAAAAAAGGCACCCCTGCGGGGGTGCCTTTCGTCACTGCCGATCTCGGTGGTCCCGGCTGGGATCGAACCAGCGACCTCCCCGGTGTGAACGGGACGCTCTTCCACTGAGCCACGGGACCGGGCCGCTCCGCAGCGGCTCGAACGAGATGGAACACTAACACGCTCCCGCCATGAAGACGAATCGCCTGGTCCCAGCGTTTCGACGCGGATGTTCCGTGCAGCGCGTTCGGGTGGCGCCTCTCGCGCGCGTACGCGAGCGGGCAGGAAACCGTGCTCGTAGAGACGAGAAGGCGCACCCGGAGCCCCGGGACGTGGACGGCCCTCAACTCGGGAGGACCGGGGAACGCAAGTGTCGGCCGGAGCGACACGAGCGGGGGACGCGGGCTCGGCCTCCGAAGCCCTATTCGTCGCCTCCCGCAGGGGTCATCAGCCCGTCACCTTCGCGAAATCTGCCGGTTTTCTGCCGTTGACCTGCGGATTTGTGCGTTTCGTAGATGCTCGGCTACTGTTTTGAACCGCACCACGGAGAGCACGACGCCGAACGGTGCGAATGCGGATGTAGCGCAGCTGGTAGCGCATCACCTTGCCAAGGTGAGGGTCGCGGGTTCGAATCCCGTCATCCGCTCGAGAGGTTGGACTCGACCTTTTACGGTGGAGTGGCCGAGTGGTGAGGCAACGGCCTGCAAAGCCGTGCACACGGGTTCGATTCCCGTCTCCACCTCGCGCGATTAGCTCAGCGGGAGAGCGCTTCCCTGACACGGAAGAGGTCACTGGTTCAATCCCAGTATCGCGCACCAGGTTCGACCAGCACGTGGGCCGAGCCGGTTCACCGAAAGAACGTGCACATGCGGATGTAGCGCAGCTGGTAGCGCATCACCTTGCCAAGGTGAGGGTCGCGGGTTCGAATCCCGTCATCCGCTCCATTCCGGCGATCACCATGCCGGCGCGATTAGCTCAGCGGGAGAGCGCTTCCCTGACACGGAAGAGGTCACTGGTTCAATCCCAGTATCGCGCACAGAAGATGAAGGCTCCCTTCGAATTTCGAAGGGAGCCTTCATTCGTTCGTGGAGACGCATTCGTTCGTGGAGACCGCCGATCGTCCGGGCCACCCGGTGAGAATCCGGCAACGGGTGATCCGGTGCGGAGGTATTCCCCCGCACCGGATCGGCGCGTCACGCGCCGAGCGTGTTGATCCCCGCGATCATCGCCCGCAGCGACGACTCGTTGCCGGTCTCGCCCGTGCCCATCACCCAGGTCGTGCGCTCGCCGGAGCGGCACAGCAGGAAGGTCGCGGACATCTCACCGAGGTCGTGGCGGTGGAACGACAGGATCTCGATGTTCAGCCCGAGGTCGTACAGCATCGCGGTCATCGCGGCGATCGGTCCGCAGGTCGTGGCGGATGCCGTATGGATCGTGTCGCCGATCGCGATCGTCGCCTCGAAGGCGCTGCGTCCCGCACCCAGGGCCGTCGCGGTCCAGCCACCGAGGCGGACCGGGCCGTGCTGCGCACCGTAGGTGGATTCGAACTCCGTCCAACTCATGCCGGAGGCTTCCTCGCGCAATCCCCGAGGAAGGCCGCGTCCGTAGCGGGCGAAGAACGGATCGGCATCAGGGGTGCCAGAGGGGAACATCGGAGCGAAACCCGAGAAGGAGGTGAAGGCGTTCATCGTTCGTAGTGGTCTTCCATGAGAAGGAAGGACCGACGCGTAGCTCAACGACCCGCAGCGAGGGGTCGGTCCGAATCAGACCCCGCTACGGCGGTGAACTACGAGTACGCGCTTCATAGCCGCGACGGTACAACGCACCGACATTTCGTGCAAGTCGCATCCACGGGACCGTGTGACGCAACCGTGACCACGGTCGCTGGAACCTGAGGGATCCCTCATGTAGCGTGGATGTTGCCATCCCCCCGATGGTGTCGAACCCCAGCCATGACCCCCCATCCAAGGCTGGGGTTCAGCCATATCCGGACCCTTCTCCGTCTCGCGTCCGGGCTCGTGTCTCCGTCTCGCATCGACACGCGGGGCACCTGCCGTATCGTCCCGTCCGAGTGCTTCACTGGTGTGCATGTCCATGCCACCACTCGAAGAAGCAGTCTCCGTCGACGAGGCGGGCATCTGGGACGCCGAGGCGATCGCTCAGGTCGCCGCCGCGACCTTCCCGCTCGCCTGCCCTCAGGACGCCGCCGAGGACGACATCGCCGACTTCATCGAGCGCACCCTCAGCGCGGAGAAGTTCGCCGAGTACCTGTCCTCCCCCGAACGCATCGTTCTCGAGGCGCGCGCGGGTGAGGAGATCGTCGGTTATCTGATGGCAGTGGACGCCGCTCCCGAGGATCCGGCGATCGACGCGATGATCACGGCGCGGCCGGCGATCGAGATCAGCAAGCTGTACGTGATGCCGGGCCATCACGGTTCCGGAATCTCTGCGGCGCTCATGGATGCGATCGTCGCGCGGGCCCACACACTCGGGCGTGTGGGCCTGTGGCTCGGCGTCAACCAGGAGAACACCCGCGCCCGGCGCTTCTACGAGAAGCAGGGCTTCGAGGTGGTGGGCACGCGCACGTTCGTCGTGGGGGCGCAGACGCACGACGATTTCGTCATGCAGCGCACCCTCCGAAGGGACGCCGGCCGGTGAGCCGGTGATGGGGTGAAGGTCGACCCGGCGCGCATGAGCGCCGGGTATCCGATCAGCCCGCGGCAACCTCGAATCGGGACAGCGCCAGCAGACGGGACGTCGCGCGCAGGTACTTCTTGCGGTAGCCGCCCGCGAGCATCTCGGGCGTGAAGATCTCGTCGAGCTTGGCGCCGGAGACCGTCACGGGGATGCTCGCGTCGTACATGCGGTCGGCGAGGACCACCAGACGCAGGGCCACCGACTGGTCCTTCGCCGGGTGCACACCCTCGACGAAGACGGCGGGGACACCCTCGACGAGCTTGCCGTAACGGGACGGGTGCAGCGTGCTCAGGTGCGCGCACAGCTCGTCGAAGTCGTCGAGCGTCGCACCCGGGATCGCGTCGGCGCGCTCGGTGAGCTCTGCCGAGTCGACCGGATCGGGTGCAGGCGGCAGGTCGCGGTGACGGTAGTCGGGGCCGTCGACGCGGATGGTCTCGAAGATCGACGCGAGCTTCTTGATCTCGCGCAGGAAGTCCTGTGCCGCGAACCGTCCCTCACCCAGCTGGCCGGGGAGCGTGTTGGAGGTCGCGACGATCGAGACGCCGCGGGCCGACAGTTCGGTCAGCAGGCGCGAGACGAGCATGGTGTCGCCCGGATCGTCGAGTTCGAACTCGTCGATGCACAGCACGCTGTGGTTCGACAGCTCCTCGACGGCCTTGTTGAACCCGAGGGCGCCGACGACGTGGGTGAGCTCGACGAACGTGCCGAAGGCCTTGGGCGCGGGTGCGCTGTGGAAGATCGAGGCGAGCAGGTGGGTCTTGCCCACGCCGAAGCCGCCGTCGAGGTAGAGGCCGGCCCCCTGCGGCTGGGAGCGGCGGCCGAACAGGCCGCGCTTGCCGCCGCGGATCTTCCCGATCTTGCCGACGAACTCCGCAGCGGTCGTCACCGCGGCCGCCTGGCTCGGCTCGTTCGGATCCGGAATGTACGACTCGAAGCTCACCTCGTCGAACATCGCGGGGGGCACCATCTGCGCCACCAACTGGTCTGCAGGCACCACCGGATTGCGGTCGACGAGACGTTCGTGCATCAGCCCAGGGTACGACCGCATCATGCTCGGATCCTCACTCGAATCCGGAATGCGACCTACTTCACACGGCGTTCACCTCGGCGTCATGCACCGGGAGGACACTTCGGATCGGCCGCTCGACCACCGGTTGCGCGCGGCCGCCGGTGAACCTGGCAGGCTGTGCGCATGCGCAGATCGGGAGTGATCGCCGCGATGTTGATCACGGTTGCCGCGGCGTCGACCGCGTGCGGAGCAGGACCGTCGATACGTCCCGACGTCGCCGTGGTGCGCGACGATCCCGGTGTCGCCGTCGACGGGACCCCGCAGGACGAGACCGAGGTACCCGAACTTCCGGTGCCGTCGGCCGAACCGGCGTGGCGGAACTGCACGGACGAGACGCTCTCCTCGTTCGACGCACCGCCGGGTGCCCAGGGCCTCGTTCTCGAGTGCGCGGAGGTCGTCGCCCCGATCGATGCGGCCGGCACCGTGACGGGCACCTTCCCGCTGGCAGTCATGCGCGCACGACTGCCCGACACCCCCACCGACGTGGCGCCGCTGGTTCTCACGACCGGCGCCGACGTCGCGTCGACGCGCGCACTGACCGCCATGGCGACCGGCGCGATGTCGGGTGCACTGGCGATGCGTCCGATCGTCGCGGTGGATCGGCGCGGGATCGGCAACTCGCTCGCGATCGACTGCATCTTTCCTGCTGATCGTCGCGGTCTCGGCGATCTCGGACAATTCGGCCGCACCGGCGATGCACCCGAACGCGTCGCCGATCTGGGTCGTCAGGCGACCGTCTCGTGCACCGACTACCTGCAGCCGCAGCAGCTGATGTTCGGCGCATCACACGCCGCCGACGACATCGAACGCCTCCGGCAGGCATGGGGCGTGGACCGGATCGGTCTCCTCGGGGTGGGGAACGGTGCGACGGTCGCGCTCGCCTACGCCGCCGCCTATCCGGGCGCGGTCGGCCGTCTCGTCCTCGACTCCCCCGCCGCGGCCACCGCCGACGCCGAACTCATGGCCGAGTCGCAGGCCCGCGGCGCGGAGGCCGCCGTCGATGCCTTCGCCCGGCAGTGCACCGCCCTCGACTGCGCCCTGGGCGACGATCCGCGCGCGGCGATCGAGGATCTGCACGAGCAGGCCACCGAGGGTGAACTCGCGCCGGTCTCGGCCAATTCCTTCCTCACGGCGCTGACGGGTGTCCTCGGCACGCCGCGCGCCGATCTGCAGGCCCGCGTCCGTGAGGTGGCGGACGTCCTCGCAGCCGCGCGGGACGGCGATGTCATGCCGCTCATCGAACTGGTCGGTGTGGCCGAGGAGAGGCTCTCGACGGACGGTCAGTTCGTCGCCCGGTGCAGCGACGGACAGCGCTGGCCGACCCCGACACACGCGGGCGATCTCGCCCGGAGTTGGTCCACCCTCTATCCGCTGTACGGCGCGGATCTGGCGACGGGCCTGACGGCATGTGCGGCGTGGCCGAGCCTGCCTCCCCCGCCGCTGCCGGCGGCGCTCGACGTGCCCGTGCTCGTCTCCTCGGGGGCCGCGGACCCGGTCGTGGGCAATGCCGGCGTGGAGTCGGTGACCGGTGTGCTCACCGCAGGCGGTATCGCCTGGGCGTCACTGTCGTGGCAGGGTGCCGGTTACTCGGCGGTCCTGCACTCGGGATGCGTGCAGGCCCGGGTGGATGCCTATCTGTCCAGCGGAGAACTTCCACCCAACGGGAGCCTGTGCCCCGCGTGACGTTCCCCGGTCGGGGGCAGGGCGTGTGCACGGGTCCGCAGGCCCGCGGTGTACCGTGCCGTAGTGTTCCTCAGAAGTCTCGAACCCCGGACCGCACGCACGACCGCCGAGGTGGTCAAGGCTGTGGTGTGGCCCCTGGCCATACTGACGGTTCTGCACCGGGTCGTAATCAAAGCGGTCAACGGGTTCCGGACGGACGACTTCACCCCGGTCTACAACGCCGCGCTGGCCTTCCTCAACCGCCGGCCGGTGTACACCGCCGAGTTCCAGTGGGTCGATCCCCACTACCTCTATCCGCCTTCCGGCACGTTGTTGATCGCCCCGATCGCGGTGATCGACCCCGAGCGGTCGCGGTGGTTGTTCATCCTCGCCAATGCGATCGCGATCCTCGTCGCGCTCTACCTGTTGCTGCGCATGTTCGGTCTGCGACTCGATTCGCCGATCGCGCCGGTGCTGGTCTTCGCCGCGTTCGCGTCCGAGACGGTGACGAACACGCTCGTCTTCACGAACATCAACGGTCTCGTCCTGCTCGGCGAGATCGCGTTCCTGACGCTGCTGCTCAAACGACGTGATCTGTGGGCGGGGGCTGCGCTCGGCCTGACCTTCGCCGTCAAACCGATCCTCGCTCCCCTGCTGTTGCTCCCGCTCGTGCGCGGACAGTGGAAGGTCTTCATCACCGCCGCGGGTGTCCCGATCGCGCTGACGATCATCGCGTGGCCCCTGTCGGTCGACGCGTGGCAGTTCGTCGAGCACACCGTGCCGTACCTGCTCGAGTCCCGCGACTACTTCAACAGCGCGATCGTCGGCAACGGCATGTACTACGGGCTCCCGGCCTGGCTGATCTTCGGTCTGCGGGCGGTGCTCGCGGTGATGGTCGCGGTGTCGGTGTGGTTGCTCTACCGCTACTGCCGCCACGACGAGGTGTTCTTCGTGTGCACCGCCGGCGGTGTGTTGCTCGCGGCTTCGTTCCTGCTCGGATCGCTCGGCCAGATGTACTACTCGATGATGCTGTTCCCTCTGCTGATGACGGTGCTGCTGCCGAACTCCGTGATGCGGAACTGGCCCGCCTGGCTCGCCGTCTACGGCTTCCTGAGCTACGACTCGTGGCTGTCGAACCGGTGGGTGGAGGCCGGGCGCGCGGCGGAGTACATGAAGACAACCTTCGGCTGGTCGCTGCTGCTCATCGTCGTCTTCGCCGTCCTGCTCGACCGTTACCTCGTCGCGAAGCGCGAAGGGCGCCTGGCGGACGGCATCGAGCCGTCGCACCTGCTCGAGGAGAAGCAGCCCGCACGGACGTGATCGTCCGTGCCGGTGCAGACGTGACGCGCGCGCCGAGCGCGGTTAGCGTGGAGATCATGACGTCTGCTCCTCGATCCGAACCCGCACCCAAGGTCGTCCACACCGACGAGGAATGGCGCGCGAAGCTCACTCCCGCCGAATTCGCCGTGTTGCGTCAGGCCGGCACCGAGCGTCCCTTCGTCGGCGAGTACACCGACACCGAGACCGAGGGCATCTACGAATGCCGCGCGTGCGGTGCCGAACTGTTCCGCAGCACCGAGAAGTTCCACTCCCACTGCGGGTGGCCGTCGTTCTTCGACCCCGCCGACTCCGACGCCGTGATCCTGCGCGAGGACAACTCGCTGGGCATGCGGCGCATCGAGGTGGTGTGCGCGACGTGCCACAGCCATCTCGGGCACGTCTTCGAGGGCGAGGGTTACCCGACGCCCACCGACAAGCGGTACTGCATCAACTCGATCTCCCTGCGCCTGGTTCGGTCGGAGTGATCCCGGCCGCGGCCAGCGCGGTCCACAGTGCGTCGTGCCGCTCGGTGGTCGGTGTCGGTTCGACGAGTTCGAACGCGCATCCGATCGACCGGGCGGCACCGTCCGCCTTCTCGCTGTCGCCGATCATCAGCGTCCGTCGCGGGTCGACACCGAGTCTGTCGACGGCGTGGCGGAAGATCTCCGGTTCGGGCTTGACGGCGCCCACCTCGAAGGACAGCGCGAACACCGACACGAGGTCGTCGATACCGAGCCGCGCGAAGGCCGGCCGCAGGTCGAAGGCGATGTTGCTCACCACGCCGACGGCGATCCCGTCTCCAGCGAGCGCCTCGATGACGGGGACGGTGTCGGGATAGACGGTCCAGCAGTCGGGGTCGGTCACCTTCTCGTAGAGCGCCTGTGCCTGTTCGGGATCGGCCACGCCCGATCTGCGCAGCACCGTCAGGTAGGCCTCGCGGTGCCAGCGCGGTTCGCGGTCGCGGTTGGTCCACGCGTGGTGCTCGTCGGCGTCCATCTCGACGGGCTGCCCGACGGGTTGCGTCAGCCGCCGCATGAGTTCGGCCTGCCGGTGCACGTCGAAGGGTCTGCCCTCGTGGTCGGTGACGTCCGCGAGCCAGCTCTCGTCCTCCTCGAGCCGGAACAGGGTGCCGGAGAAGTCGAACAGGACGGCATCGAAGGGGGTCTCGGCCATGTCCCGAGGCTAACGGCTGAGCGACAGTGGCAGGTCGGCTCGGCTAGATCTCCTCGAGCAGTCGCATCGCCGCCATCGCGGCGGGCCGGCCGCTCGCAGGGAATGTCCCGATGCGGACCGAGTCATGTGGCGCGAGGCTACCGACCGAGGGGCCGGTTTGCCACAATGTCTCGCATGGCTGAGACGGGTACGAGAATCCGGCGACACACGAAGCTGTCCGTCGTCGGCGCCGGGAGCGTCGGTACCGCGGTGGCGTATGCATGTCTACTCAGGGGTTCGGCAGACGCGATCGCGCTGTTCGACACGAACTCCGCGAAGGTGCGCGCGGAGGTCCTGGATCTGAACCACGGCACGCAGTTCGCGCCGTCGTGCCGGATCGAGGGCAGCGACGACATCGCGGTCACCGCCGGTTCCGATCTGATCGTCGTGACCGCGGGGGCCAAGCAGCATCCCGGCCAGTCGCGTCTGGATCTCGCGGCGGCGAACGTCGCCCTGACACGGGACCTGACTCCCGGCCTGCTGTCCGTCTCCCCCGATGCAGTGATCGTCTTCGTCAGTAATCCGGTCGACATCGTCACCCGCGCCGCGATCGCGGCGACCGGCGTCTCGGACGGCCGGATCTTCGGGTCGGGCACGGTGCTCGATTCCGGCCGGCTGCGGTATCTGCTCGCCCACCGCGCCGACGTCGCGGTCGAGAACGTTCACGCGTTCGTCGTGGGGGAACACGGCGACTCGGAGGTCGCCCTGTGGTCGAGTGCGACGATCGGCGGCGTGCCGGTGGAGTCCTTCGCCGTCGACGGACGACCCGTCTTCGGACCGGACACCCGCGCCGAACTCTTCGAGGAGGTCGTGCGCAGCGCCTACGAGATCATCCGCGGCAAGGGCGCCACGAATCTCGCGATCGGACTGTCGAGTGCCCGCATCGTGGAGGCCGTGCTGCGGAACCAGCGCCGGGTGCTCGCGGTGTCGACGCTGCAAACCGGGCGGCACGGCCTGCAGGACGTCTGTCTCTCGCTTCCCACCGTCGTCGACGCGCGCGGCGCGCACACCGTGCTCGATGTGCCGTTGTCGTCGGAGGAGGAAGCGGGGCTGGCCGCCTCCGCGGCCACCCTGCGTGAGGTCCAGTCGTCACTCGGCCTGTGACCGCTCAGCGCTGCCGGACGACCGGCGGATCGTAGGCCCGGATGGGCGGCAACTCGCCGTCGAACCGCTCGACGTCGACGAGCACGTGCTGCCCCGTGCATCCGTGCGACAGCGACGACGTGCCGACGTCGGGGGTGAGCACGTTCGCGTTCCCGTGCACGCACATCGATCCGGGATCGGACGGATCCAGCGGGTCGTACCAGGCTCCCGTCGCGAGCTGGACGACGTTCGGCAGCAGACCGTCGTCGAGGACCACCCCGGCGAGGCACGAACCACGATCGTTGAAGACGCGGACGATGTCGCCGGCTTCCAGACCTCGCGCGACAGCGTCGTCGGGACGCATCCGGATCGGTTCACGGCCACGGATCTTCGACGCCTGGCTCACCGGGCCGTGATCGAGCTGCCCGTGCAGGCGCGTGGCCGGCTGATTGGCGATCAGGTGCAGTGGGAACCGCTCGACCCGCGGGGAGCCGAGCCATTCGTCGGGTTCGTACCAGGTGGGGTGCCCGGCGCAGTCGTCGTAGCCGAACGAGTCGATATCGGCGGAGAAGATCTCGAGCAGTCCGCTGGGAGTCCGCAGCGGGTTCGCCGCGGGATCGGACCGGAAGTCCTCGAAGAGGGTCAGATCGTCCTCGGTCCGCATCCGGACCGGTCCGCCGTACCAGAAGTCGTCGAAGGGCGGCGGGTCCTCGATGCGCCGGTCGTCGGCGAGGACGAAACCGCGCCACTGCTCGTAGAGGTGTTCGAGCCACTCCCGGGAGGTCCGGCCCTCGGTGAACTGCTCGCCGAAGCCGAGGCGGTGGGCGAGAGCGGTGCAGGTGTCGTAGTCGTCGCGGGCGTCGGCGAAGCGTGGGACGGCAGCCTGCATCGCGACGAGCAGCGGATCGTTGCGCGTGCACGTCAGGTCGTCGCGCTCGAGCGCCGTGGTCGACGGCACGACGATGTCGGCGTGCTTGGCCATCGGCGTCCAGTACGGGTCGTGGACGACGATCGTGTCGGGCCGTTGCAGGGCGCGGCGGAGCCGGCCGATGTCCTGGTGGTGGTGGAAGGGATTGCCACCCGCCCAGTACACGAGCCGGATGTCCGGGAAGGTCAGGCGACGGCCGTCGTAGTCGAATTGCTCCCCCGGTCGCAACAGCAGGTCGGAGATCGCGGCGACGGGGATGAAGTCCTCGACGTCGTTGTTGCCCTGGAACAGGGTGGGCAGCGGATACGGGACGGGCGCGAGACCGGGTTCGTTCATCGAACCGTAGCCGTGGCCGAAACCGCCCCCGGGAACGCCGAGTTGGCCGAGCATCGCGGCGAGGGTCACGCCCGCCCAGGGCGCCTGCTCGCCGTGCCGCACGCGTTGCAGCGACCATGTGACCGACACCAGGGTGCGGCCACGGGCCATGCGTCGCGCGAGGTCGACGAGGGTTCCGGCCGGGATGCCCGACAGTCCGGCGGCCCACTCGGGGGTCTTCGGGACGCCGTCGGTGCGGCCGAGCAGGTACTCCTCGAAGCGGTCGTAACCGGTGCAGTAGCGGTCGAGGAACTCACGGTCGGCCAGACCCTCGGTGGCCAGGACATAACCGAGGGCGAGCATGATCGCGACGTCGGTGCCCGGCCGGGGCGCGAGCCACTCGTGCTCACCGTGCACGTCGCTGCGGATCGGGCTGAACGAGACGATCCGTCCGCCGCGGGCCCGCATCCGGTCGAGGGCGTCGCGGGTGGGGTGATCGCTCGTGCCGCCGTCGTTGACGACGGTGTTCTTCAGCGGGATCCCGCCGAAGCACACCATCAGATCGGTCTCGCGGGCGATGACCTCCCAGGAGGTCGAGCGCGCGAACAGTTTCCAGTGGGTGCCTACGACGTGCGGCATGATCACGCCGGTCGCGCCGAGCGAGTAGGAGTGCACCGAGCGGGTGTAGCCGCCGAACATCTTCAGGAAGCGGTGCACCTGGCTCTGTGCGTGGTGGAACCGGCCCGGGGCGGACCAGCCGTAGGAGCCGCCGAAGATCGCCCGGTTGCCGTGCCGGTCCTTTACGCGCTGCAGTTCGCCCGCGAGGATCTCGGTGAGTTCGTCCCACGAGACCGCGACGTACTCGTCGTCGCCGCGTCGTGTGCTCGGTCCCGGTCCGTTCTCGAGCCAGCCGCGACGGACGGCCGGACCGGCGATGCGAGCACGGTGCCGCACCGATCCGGGGATGTTCCCCAGGATCGGTGAGGGGTCGCGGTCCCCGGCGTAGGGCCGCACGGCGACGACCTCGCCGTCGCGTGCCTGCGCCGAGAACATCCCCCAGTGCGCCATCTGGGAGAACAGACGGCCTTCTCCCTCGGGTGGCACCGCGCTCGTCGAGGTCACGTCAGGGCAGCGACGCGACGAGGGCTTCGACGTCGACCCGCGGTCCGGTGAAGAAGGGGGTCTCCTCCCGGACGTGCAGGCGCGCGTCGGTGGCGCGCAGGTCGCGCATGAGATCGACGATGCGGTGCAGTTCCGGCGCCTCGAAGGCGAGGATCCACTCGTAGTCGCCGAGCGCGAAGGCCGGAACGGTGTTGGCGCGGACATCGGGGTAGCCGCGGGCCGCCATGCCGTGGTCGGCGAGCATCTTGCGACGCTGCTCGTCGGGCAGGAGGTACCACTCGTAGGACCGCACGAAGGGGTACACGCACACGTAGTTGCCCGGCTCCTCCCCCGCAATGAAGGCGGGCAGGTGGCTCTTGTTGAACTCCGCGGGTCGGTGCAGTGCGGTGTTCGACCAGACCGGGGTGCTCGCGCGGCCGAGGATCGTGGTGCGCCGGAAGTCGGCGTACAGCTTCTGCAGATCCTCGATGTGCTCGGCGTGCGTCCAGATCATGAAATCGGCGTCCGCGCGGGTGCCGGCCACATCGTAGATACCGCGCACGATCACGTCGGTGTCGTCGAAGCGGGCGAAGAACGCCTTCGCGTCCTCGATCGCCGCGGCGCGGTCGTCGCCGAGGACGCCGGGCCGGACCTGGAAGACCGACCACATCGTGTAACGGAGGGTGGAATTGAGCTTGTCGTAGTCGAGACGTGCCATGACGTTCATCCTTCCATTCGTGCAGTCAGGCGTGCGGCTGCAGCCGTGCCTGTTGCGACACATGCGGGTACACCCACACCGTGCAGCATCGCGCCGGCGACCTCGAGTCCGTCGATCCCTGCGATCTCGGCCTCGAAGGCGGCGACGATCTCGCCGTGGTGTTCGCGGTACTGCGGCAGCCCGCCGTGCCACCGCTGCACGAAGGCGGCCACCGGTTCGGCGTCGACTCCGGTGACGGTCGCGAGATCCGCGCGGGCCAGCGCAATCAGGTCGGCCTCGGACGCGTCGACGAGCGCGTCGTCGCCGAACCGTCCGAACGACGCACGCGCGAGTGCGACGGGACGTTCGGCGAGGTGCGGCCACTTGCGGCTCGACAGCGTGAAGGCCTTCGCCGACAGTTCCTCCCCCGTCGCGACGAGGATCCCGGAGTTCTGCGGCAGGCCGGCGTCGTGCGGCAACGCGAGCGCGACCACCACCGACGAGGCGAGCGGGATCTGCGCGGCGCACTGCGCGGCGGATCGGACACTGTCGGAGAGCAGCCGGGCGGCGTCCGGGGCGGGCACGGCGAGCACCACACCGTCGACCTCGCCGAGCGGATCGACCGACCACCGGCCACCGCTGCGCTTCAGTCCGGATGCGGCTGTGCCGTAGAGGAACTCGGCGTCGGCCTCGCGGACGAGAGCTTGGATCAGCACGCCGTAGCCCTCGCGCAGCGTCCCGAAGACCGGGGCGTCCGACTTCGGGGGCAGAGCGCGGGCGACGGCGTCGCTCAGGCTCGTCGCGCCGGCGTCGAGGGCCGCGGCGAGCGTCGGGAGGGTGGCACGGACACCCGCGGTGTCGGACAGCCCCGAGTACACCCCACCGAGCAGCGGGTCGACGCTGCGCTGCACCACCTGCTCACCGAAGCGTGATCGGACGAGATCCGCGACGGAGACGTCGGAGTCCCGGTCCCAGTGGAACGGCACTGTGGGTTCGGCGGCAATGCGCGCCAGGGTCTCGTCGTCGACGAGACCCTCCACGGCCTGCGCCGAGGCGGGGATGCCCATGAGCGTGCCCGCCGGCAGCGGATGCAGTCGCGCGTCGGCGTACAGGAGCGGACGGGCAGCCGAAGGGTGGACGATGTTGGCGCTCAGGCCGAGTTCCTCGACGAGCGCGACCACCTCGGGTCGGCGTGCGATGAACGCCTCGGCGCCGACGTCGACAGGATCACCCGCGAGCGGGACCGTGCGGAGCTTGCCGCCGAGCCGCGACGATCGCTCGAGCACGACGATGCGGGCGGCGGCGCCGAGCGAACGACGCAGCCGATACGCGGCGACGAGCCCGCTGATCCCACCGCCGACGACCGCGACCGTCGGCGGGGTCACAGCGAATGCACCAGCTCGACCACTCGGGTGATGGCATCGGGATCGGTGTCGGGCAGCACGCCGTGACCGAGATTGAAGATGTGTCCGATGGCGCCGGCCTCGAGAGCACGGTCGGCCTCGGCGACGATGCGGCGCACCTCGCGTTCGACGACCTCCCGGCCCGCGAACAGAATCGCGGGGTCGAGGTTGCCCTGCAGGGCCTTGCCGGGGCCGACGCGGGTCGCGGCGACGTCGAGCGGGATGCGCCAGTCGACGCCGACCACGTCGGCGCCCGCCTCACCCATGGCGCCGAGGAGCTCACCGGTGCCGACACCGAAGTGGATGCGCGGCACGCCCGCACCGGCGATCTCGGCGAAGACACGCTCGGAGTGCGGCAGGACGTACTCGCGGTAGTCGGCGAGCGAGAGGGCACCGGCCCACGAGTCGAAGAGCTGGACGGCGTCGACACCGGCACCGATCTGCACGCGCAGGAAGGCGATGGCGACGTCGGTGAGCTTGCCGAGGAGGGCGTGCCAGGTCTTCGGGTCGGCGTGCATGAGCGCCTTGGTGCGCTCGTGGTTGCGGCTCGGGCCGCCTTCGACGAGATATGAGGCCAAGGTGAAGGGCGCGCCCGCGAACCCGATGAGCGGGGTGTCGCCGAGTTCGCGGGTCAGCAGACCGACCGCGCGGGCGACCGCTCCGACCTCTTCGGCCTCGAGGGTCGGCAGCGCGGTGACGTCGGCGGCGGTGCGGACGGGGTTCGCGACGACCGGGCCCGTGCCGGCGACGATGTCGAGGTCGATCCCGGCGGCCTTGAGCGGGACGACGATGTCGGAGAAGAGGATGGCGGCGTCGACCTTGTGCCGCCGCACCGGCTGCATCGTGATCTCGCAGACCAGTTCGGGGTCGAAGCACGATTCGAGCATGCCGATCCCGGCCCGGATCTCCCGGTACTCGGGCAGGGAGCGGCCGGCCTGGCGCATGAACCACACGGGCCGGTGGGCCGGCTTCTCACCGCGCGCGGCCGCCAGCAGGGGCGCATGGGGCAGGATCCTCCGCGCGGGGTACTCCGCGGGCACCGCAGATCCGACGTTCGTGTTCTCCAAGCCGGTCATCGATCCTCGTTCTTCGGGCACTGCGCGCCGTCGCGCAGGGCAGCGTCTGCCGGGTCGCACACAGGACGTGTGGTCCGGACCCGCTGCCCATGCTGCCACGCCCGTGCCGTTCGCCGGAATCGGCGCGCCTCCCGCGTGCGGTGCGTCACCGGCACTAACCTCCGCCTGGTGACCACCTCGCCCGCCGAGCCGGCCCGCTTCCGTTCCGCAGTCGATGCGATGAACGCGGCCACCGTGCGCCCGGAGATCGAGGTCGGGCCGATCCGACCCCCGCAACGGCTCGCCCCCTACAGCTACGCACTGGGCGCCGAGGTCCTGCACGACGAGACGGACCGGGTGCCCGAGCAATCCGAGGGCGACGCGTTCGGCCGCCTCATCCTTCTCTACGACCCCGACGGCGACGAGGCGTGGCACGGGACCACCCGGCTCGTCTCGTACATCCAGGCCGACGTCGACGAGAGCCTGGCAGCGGACTCGCTGCTGCCGGAGGTCGCGTGGAGTTGGCTCGTCGACGCCCTCGCCGCGCACGGTGAACCGCTCACGGCGCTCGGCGGCACGGTGACCGCGACGACCTCCGTACGGTTCGGGGACATCGCGGGCCCGAGACGCGCCCACCAACTGGAACTGCGCGCGTCGTGGACTCCGCAGTCCGACATGCTGACCCCGCACGTGGAGGCGTTCTGCGACGTCCTCGCATATGCCGCGGGTCTGCCTCCGGCGGGGGTCGCGCGACTCCAGCGGTGAAAACCTGCGCAATCCGACCGGATTTCTAGAACCTGTTCTACTCTTGATCCATGCAGCGTCTCAGCGGGCTCGATGCCGGTTTCCTCTATCTCGAGACCCCCAGTCAGCTCCTCCACATCTGCGGGCTGATCGTGCTGGATCCGTCCACCGTCCCGGGCGGCTACGACTACGTGAGCCTGCGCAACGAGCTCGAAGCGCGCCTCACCGCCGTACCCCAGTTCCGGATGAAGCTCGCCGACAGCAGGTTCAACCTCGACCATCCGGTCTGGGTCGACGACCACGACTTCGACCTCGACCGGCACGTCCACCACGTCGGCGTGCCCGCCCCGGGCAGCCGGACCGAGCTCGCGGAGCTGTGCGGTCACATCGCCGCGCAACCGCTGGATCGCTCCCGGCCGCTGTGGGAGATGTGGTTCGTCGACGGTCTCGACGACGGCAGGATCGCGGTCATCGCGAAGATGCACCACGCCGGGGTGGACGGGGTCTCCGGTGCCGCGCTCATCGCGCAGCTGTGCAGCCTCGACCCCGCCGATCCCCGGCCCGAACCGGTGCAGTGGGGTGCCGGCGACGCGAACGACCTCGCCATCGCGATCGCCGGAGCCCTCAACGTGGCGCGCCGGCCCCTGCACCTGCTGCGGATCCTCCCGGGCGCGGTCACATCGCTGACCTCGTGGATCGCCCGCGCACGACGCGGCGACGCCATGCCCGCGCCGTTCACGGCGCCGCGCACCCCGTTCAACTCCACCATCACCGGACACCGCAACGTCGGCTTCGCCGAGTTGAACCTCGACGACGTGACACTGGTGAAGAACGTCTTCGGCGTCACCGTCAACGACGTGGTGATGGCGGTGTGCTCCGGTGCGCTGCGCCGATATCTGGAGCGGCGCGGCGAGCTGCCCGACTCCCCGCTCATCGGGATGATCCCGGTCTCGGTCCACGGCAGGTCGGATCGGCCGGGACGCAACCAGGTCTCGGCGATGTTCGCCGACCTTCACACCCACATCGCCGACCCCGCCGAGCGGCTGCGAGCCCTTGCGGAAGCGAACGCGGTGTCCAAGGAGCACAACGCCGACCTCGGCGCGAACCTGCTGCAGGACTGGTCGCAGTTCCTCGGCGCGGCGGTCTTCGCCCCCGCGATGCGTGCCTACGCCGGGCTCCGACTCGCCGACCGGCATCCGGTGATCCACAACCTCGTGATCTCCAACGTGCCCGGACCGCCCGTCCCGCTGTACTTCCTGGGTGCGTGCATGACGGCGATGTACCCCTTCGGGCCGATCTTCCACGGCGCGGCGCTCAACGTGACGGTGCTCTCCCTCGACGGCAGGCTCGACATCGGCCTGATCTCGTGTCCCGATCTCGTCCCCGACCTGTGGGAACTCGTCGACGACTTCTCCCCCGCCCTCGAGGACCTCATCCTCGCGGCGGGTGCGGAGAACGACGACATCCTCACATCGGATGTGGAGCGCGACGATGTCGTCTCGCAGGAGAGGTGACGGTGTTCTGAGGGGAGTTCGCGAGGCGTCGAGCGGGTCCGTGCGTGTCCACCGATCGGACGTTCCGGACAGGAACGGAATTGCACACGGGGACGACACCGCTAGAGTCACGCCCATGCCGGCACAGAACGACGAGGACGAGCAGAAGAGCACGAGCGTGACCACGGTGCCGCTCCTCGAACCCCGCGACGGCGTCCCGAAGGTCGTCACCACGGCGCGCGGGGTCGCCGACGCGGCAGCGATGCTCGCGCAGGGACACGGCCCGCTCGCCGTCGACGCCGAACGCGCATCGGGCTACCGCTACTCCGGGCGCGCCTATCTCGTACAGCTCCGTCGTGACGGCGCCGGCACGGTGCTGCTCGATCCCATTCCCACGCGGGACGACCTCGCTCCCCTGACCGAGGTGATCAACGACCTCGAATGGGTCCTGCATTCCGCCGACCAGGATCTCCCCGGCCTGGCCGAACTCGGACTCCGTCCGGCGAAGTTGTACGACACCGAACTCGCCGGTCGTCTCGCCGGATTCCCCCGCGTCGGTCTCGCCGCGATCGTGGCCGAGACCCTCGGCCTCGAACTGCGCAAGGGCCACGGTGCGGCGGACTGGTCGACGCGACCGCTTCCCGACTCGTGGCTCAACTACGCCGCGCTCGACGTCGAACCGCTCGTGGAACTCCGCGACGCGATGGCGAGCGAACTCGAGCGGCAGAACAAGACCGAGTGGGCCGCTCAGGAATTCGAGCACATCCGGCTCGCGGGGCCGCCCGCTCCGAAGCCCGATCGGTGGCGGCGCACGTCCAAGATCCACGCGATCAAGGACCGACGCCGCCTGGCGATCGTCCGGGAACTGTGGACCACCCGCGACGAGATCGCCGCCCGGCGTGACATCGCCCCGGGGCGCATCCTTCCCGACTCCGCGATCATCGCCGCCGCGGAGGCGAATCCCACGAGCGTCGAACAGTTGCAGGAGCTTCCGGTTTTCGGCGGTCCGCGGCAGCGGCGTTCCTCCCGTGCGTGGTTCAACGCGATCGAGCGGGCCCGTGCACTGCCGGAGGACCGGCTCCCACCTCTCACGCCACCCCTGACCGGGCCTCCCCCAGCCGGCCGGTGGTCGCGTCACCACCCTGAGGAGGCCGCACGTCTCGCCCTCGCGCGCGGCGAACTCACCGCTCTGAGCGAGGAAGTCGCCGTTCCCGTCGAGAACCTGATCAGTCCCGAACTCGTTCGGCTCCTGTGCTGGGACTGGGACGTCTCCGACGGGGTCGACGTCGAGGAGTACATCGACGGCCGCTTCGCCGAGGGCGGGGCACGGCCGTGGCAGCGCGCGCTGACCGTGCCGCGACTCGCGAAGGCCCTGACGGCGGAGAACTGATCTCCGCCGTCTGCTCTGCGTGCCATCTACTTCCGGCTGCTGCCGCGTCCTGGACATCACATCAAGGCCGAAGAACCGCTCGTACACGTCGCGGCCGCCGTGGAACATCACCGCGGCGATCCACAACTGGAGCCTCGGATCGAAGGCGTTGTATCCGTCGGAGCGGACCGGTGCGTGGGCGCGGTCGACGAAACGCACCACCCTGCGCCGTTCCTCGTCGTCGCCGAACGCCACGAGGAAGAGGTACGCGCTCGTGTTCCGGAAAGGTGTGACGGGGTCGATGAGCGCCCTGCTGTGTTCCACCACACCGTGCTCTACCGGAGGCAGAGCGATCTCCATGAGGAACCTCCGGGTCAAGTCAGCGGGAACGCCGCTTCACCCACCACACCCCGTACCGTCGCGTCCGGTCGTCGCCGAGTCATGGAACGGGACTGTATTTCCAGATCGCACGGTGTCAAGCGGAGGTCCTCACCGCTTGGGCAGGTCGCAGACAGAGCGACGGCGCGGAGAGAATAGTTCTTAACTTCTTACCCACTCGGAGGCGTCGCCACACTCCATGCCGCGTTCGAAGTCCGCCTTGTGGGCGAGTTCTCGCCGGAAACGTCGAGTCGGCCGTTCACCCCGGCGTAATGTTCCCCTGAAGAAAACACACTGTGTCCAACCCTTTTCCCGCTCTCGCGGCCAGTCCGATCCAGGAGTTCCTCGGTGACCCAACCATCGACCGCACACGCCGCGAAAGTCATCGCCGTGACCGTCGCGGCGGCCGTGGGCGGTTTCCTGTTCGGCTTCGACAGCTCGGTCATCAACGGCGCCGTCGACTCCATCCAGGACAACTTCGCGCTCAGTTCGTTCGTGACCGGTTTCGCCGTCGCCATCGCCCTGCTCGGTTGTGCCGTCGGCGCGTGGTTCGCCGGACGCCTCGCCGACAGTTGGGGCCGCAAGCGGGTGATGCTCCTCGGCTCCGCCCTGTTCGTCATCTCGTCGATCGGGTCCGGTCTGGCCTTCAGCGTTCCCGATCTCATGCTGTGGCGTGTGCTCGGCGGCCTCGGCATCGGTATCGCGTCGGTCATCGCACCGACCTACATCTCCGAGATCGCACCCGCTCGCTACCGTGGCGCCCTCGCATCACTGCAGCAGCTCGCCATCACTCTCGGCATCTTCGCGGCCCTGCTGTCCGACGCGGTGCTGCAGAACGCCGCCGGTGGAGCGTCGAACGAGCTGTGGTGGAATCTCGAGGCCTGGCGGTGGATGTTCCTCGTCGGCGTCGCGCCTGCCGTCCTCTACGGTGTACTGGCGCTGACGATCCCGGAGTCCCCCCGCTATCTCGTCGGCAAGGACATGGACGAAGAGGCTGCGGCCGTCCTGGCCAACGTCACGGGCGAGCTCCGGCCCGACGAGCGTGTCCGCGAGATCCGGCTGACGCTGCGACGCGAGTCGAAGGCGTCCTTCGGCGACATCCGCGGCCCGGTCTTCGGTCTGCAGCCGCTGGTGTGGGTCGGCATCACGATGGCCGTCTTCCAGCAGTTCGTCGGTATCAACGCGATCTTCTACTACTCGACGACACTGTGGAAGTCGGTGGGCTTCACCGAGAACCAGTCGTTCACGACCTCGGTGATCACCGCCGTGATCAACGTGGTCATGACGTTCGTCGCGATCCTGTTCGTCGACAAGATCGGTCGCCGTCCGCTGTTGATGACCGGTTCGATCGGCATGTTCGTCAGCCTGCTGCTCGCCGCGATCGCCTTCTCGCAGGCGGTCGGCAGCGGTGAGGACGTCGAACTTCCGGCACCGTGGGGTGCGCTCGCCCTCGTCGGCGCGAACGCCTTCGTGATCTTCTTCGCCGCCACCTGGGGTCCGATCATGTGGGTGATGCTCGGCGAGATGTTCCCGAACCGCATGCGCGCGGTGGCCCTCGGTATCAGCACCGCCGCCAACTGGATCGCGAATTTCACGGTGACACTGGCGTTCCCACCACTCACCTCCGCGGTCGGCCTGTGGTTCCTGTACGGACTGTTCGCGTTCTTCGCCCTGCTGTCGTTCTTCTTCGTCAAGGCCAAGATCCCCGAGACCAAGGGCATGGAACTCGAGGAGATGCAGAGCTAGCCGATACAGACGCCAGGGGCGGTATCCGGATCACCGGATACCGCCCCTGGCGTTTGCTCACCTGCGTCGGTCGGACTCAGCCCGCTTCGCGGTCGGACTGCTCGACCGCCGACGGTCGCGATCGCTCCTCGGGTTCGCTGTCGAGGCCGGCGACCCAGCCGGTGACCTGACGCGCCACGTCCTGGGCAGTCAGACCGAGTTCGGCGTGGATCTCGTTGCGGGAGGCGTGATCGAGGAACTTCTGCGGCACCCCGAGATCGCGGGCGGGCACGTCGACGCCGTTGCGGCGCAACGCGGCGGAGACCGCCGAGCCGACACCACCGTGGAGGCCGCTGTCCTCGATTGTGACGACGATCCGGAAGCCGCGTGCGAGGTCGACCACCGCGTCGGGCACGGGGAACACCCATCGCGGGTCGACGACCGCGGCGTCGATGCCCTGCCTGGAAAGACGATCGGCGACGTCGAGCGCGAGACCGGCGAAGGCGCCGACCGCGACGATCAGTGCGTCGCCGCACCGCGACGGCGGCATCCGCAGCACGTCGACCGTGCCGTCGAGACGCTCGATCGCCGGGATGTCTTCTCCCACCGAGCCTTTGGGGAACCGGAGGACGGTCGGGCCGTCGGAGACGTCGAGCGCCTCACCGAGTTCCTCTCGCAGCGTCGCCCCGTCGCGCGGAGCGGCGACCCGGATGCCGGGAACGATTCCCAGCAGGGACAGATCCCACATGCCGTTGTGACTGGCCCCGTCGGAACCCGTGACGCCCGCCCGGTCGAGCACCACGGTGACCGGCTGCCGAAGCAGTGCGACGTCCATGAGCAGCTGGTCGAAGGCGCGGTTGAGGAAGGTCGAGTAGACGGCGACGACGGGATGCATTCCGCCGAGCGCGAGACCCGCCGCCGACGTCACCGCGTGCTGTTCGGCAATGCCGACGTCGAAGGTGCGCTCGGGGAACCGTTCGCCGAACTTGGCGAGGCCGGTCGGTCCGGGCATCGCGGCGGTGATCGCCACGACGTCCTCCCGCTTCTCCCCCAGCGCGATGAGTTCGTCGGAGAAGACCGACGTCCAGTCGGGAGCGGAGGCGGACTTCGCCCGGCCTGTGCGCGGATCCATCACGCCGGTGGCGTGCATCTGATCGGCGAGGTGGTTCTCGGCGGGCGCGTAGCCCGCTCCCTTGCGGGTGACGGCGTGGACGAGGACCGGACCGCCGTACGCCTTCGCGCGACGCAGCGCCGATTCCATCGCCTGCTCGTCGTGCCCGTCGACCGGGCCGAGATACTTGATGCCCAGATCGGTGAAGAGCACCTGCGGGCTGACCGCGTCCTTCACACCGGCCTTCATGCCGTGCAGCACCGAGTAGGCCGCCGAGCCGATCCAGGGGATCCGCTTGACGATGCGCCGACTGTTGTCGAGCACCTTCTCGTAGCCGGGCTTGAGGCGCAGCGCCGCGAGGTGCTCGGCGAGACCGCCGATCGTGGGCGCGTAGGAGCGGCCGTTGTCGTTGACGACGATCACCATCGAACGGTTCTGCCCGGCGGCGATGTTGTTGAGCGCCTCCCAGCACATACCGCCGGTCAGCGCGCCGTCGCCCACCACGGCCACCACGGTCCGATCGGACTGTCCGGACAGCGAATAGGCCTTGGCGAGTCCGTCGGCGTACGACAGGGCCGCCGAGGCGTGCGACGACTCGATCCAGTCGTGTTCGCTCTCCGCGCGGCACGGGTAGCCGGACAACCCGCCTTTCTGCCGGAGACCGTCGAACTCGTCGCGACGACCGGTGAGGATCTTGTGGACGTAGGCCTGGTGACCGGTGTCGAAGAGGATCGGATCGCGTGGCGAATCGAACACCCGGTGCAGAGCGATGGTCAGCTCGACGACGCCGAGATTGGGACCGAGGTGACCGCCGGTCGCCGCGACCTTCTCGACCAGGAATTCCCGGATCTCCCCCGCGAGCTCGGTGAGCTCCACAGGAGAGAGTCGACGTAGATCGTCGGGCGACTGGATGCGGGACAGAACACCCAACTGGAACAGCTCCCTCCGGCTCGTGCCTCACGCTCGTCGCGCGAGTGATTTCCTCAGTCTACGGAGCGCGGGAACGGAGCGTCTCCCGCCACCGCCTCGCTTCCGCGTGATCTCCTGGTCACCGGCGGACGGATCGTCCGCCGGTGAGCGAGGTCACCCTCACGAGGAGATGTCGGCGCGATCGGCCGGCGACTTCTCCTCGACGAGGTCGATGGTGGTGCGCAACGCCTGGTTCGGGATCAGCACCACTGCCACCAGGGTAACGACCGCGAACGCCGCCGCCACGAGGAAGAGGGTCGCCGTCGCGTCGCCGTAGGCGGCACGGATGACTTCGGCCACCGGCTCGGGCAGCTGGGAGAAGTCGAGGCTTCCACCCGATCCGCCGCCGGAGGTGTCCACACCGAGCTTCGCGAGACCGTCGGCGGAGATCGTCGCGACACGGGACGCGAGGATCGAACCGAGCACCGACACACCGATCGCGCCACCGAAGGTGCGGAAGAAGGCGACCGAGCTGCTTGCGGCGCCGATGTTGCGCACGCTCACGGTGTTCTGCACGGCGAGGACGAGGTTCTGCATCAGCATGCCGGTGCCCAGACCCACGATCGCGATGTACACGCTGATCAGCGTGAGCGAGGTGAGGTGGTCGACCGTGCCGAGCAGGCCGAAACCGACCATCTGCAGGATCGCGCCGCCGATCAGGAAGCCCTTCCACTTGCCGAAGCGCGTGATGAGCCCACCGGAGAGCATCGACGAGACGAGCGTGCCGGCGACCATCGGGATGGTGAGCAGACCGGCGACCGTCGGGCTGTAGGCCCGCGAGGTCTGGAAGTACTGGCCGAGGAAGGTGGTGGCGCCGAACAGACCGATACCGACGGCCACGGACGCGATGATCGCGAGACCGGTGGTGCGTTCGGTGACGATCTTCAGCGGGATGATCGGATCGGCGACCTTCGTCTCGACGATCAACGTCGCGACGAGCAGGACGATGCCGGCACCGACGTACAGGGCGGACTCGACCGAGATCCACTCGTAGTAGCCGGCCTTGCCGGCGAAGGACACCCAGACGAGCAGGACGCTCACCGCGGCGGTGATGAGCGTGGCGCCGAACCAGTCGATGCTCACGTTCTCCTTGCGGACGGTCGTGACATGCAGCGTGCGCTGCAGCAGGATCAGCGCGACAACGGCGATCGGAACGCAGACGTAGAAGCACCAGCGCCAGCCGAGGAGGTCGACGATGACACCACCGAGCACGGGTCCACCCGACATGGCGACGGCCATGACGGCGCCCATGTAGCCGGAGTACCGGCCACGCTGGCGGGGCGGGATGATGCTGCCGATGATCGCGACGACGAGAGCGGTCAGACCACCCATGCCGATGCCCTGGATCACGCGGGCGGCGAGCAGGACCGGCACGTTGTGCGCGATACCGGCCAGGACCGAGCCGATCACGAAGACCAGGATCCCGAGCTGGACGAGCAGCTTCTTGTTGAACAGGTCGGCGAACTTGCCCCAGATGGGCGTCGACGCGGCGTTCGCCAGCAGCGCCGTCGTGATGACCCAGGCGTACTGGGTCTGCGTGCCGTTCAGATCCGCGATGATCGTCGGCAGGGCGGTCGAGACGATGGTGCTGCTCAGCAGCGCCGTGAAGAGGGCGGCGAGGAGGCCCGACAGCACGACGAGGATCTCGCGGTGCGTCATCTGCTCCTCGGCTGCCGGAGCATCCGGCTGCGCTCCCTGTCCGGAGACTGTGGTCATGAATTGGTCCTTCGAGTATCGATGACGAGCGGAGCCAGGGAGGAGGTGAGACGTTCGAGCGTCGTGATGGCGCCTGCGATCTCGTCCTCGTGCCAGTCCGAGAGTTCTGCGGAGAGCCGTTCGGTCCGGCGCTTCTTCACGATGTCGAGGATCTCGATACCCGCGACCGAACAACTCACCCGATGAGCACGACGATCGTCGGGATCGGGATGTCGATCCACGAGGCCTCGCTCGACGAGTTCGGCGATCTGTCTGCTCAACGACGACTGGCTGACGCACATTTCGACGGCGAGCTCGCTGGGCCGGCACTCCCCCATCCGTGCGAGCACGAACAGCACCGCGACGAGCGCGGAAGGAAGCACATCGGTGTCGTGGTGCACGAGTGCACCGCGCAGCGTGCGACCGAACATGAAGATGGCGTCGGCGAGTTCGTGGGCCTGAGCCTTTTCCGGCACAGCGAACCTCCGTCGGAATGAACTAATTGATTACGTCATGCAACTATACAGATTAGTTGCGTACTACAAGCAATCTCTTTTCACGTCACACCAACTGTTGGATGCGGCCCTCGTCACACCTCGCCCCGAGCGGGTGCGACGGGAACCCGGTTCAACGGGTGAACAGTCCGATGCACTCCACGTGATGGGTGGAGGGGAACGCCGCGAAGGCCCGGACGTCCGCCAACTCGAATCCGTGGTCCCGGTACAGCCCCACGTCACGACCGAAGGACGCGGGATCGCAGCCCACGTGGACGATCCGGCGCGGCCCCGCTGCTGCCACGGCAGCCACCACGTCCTTGCCCGCCCCCGCCCGCGGCGGGTCGAGGACGACCACCTCGGGAGCCGGCAGATCGGGAATCACCCGCTCCACGCGCCCGTGACGGAAGGACACCCGGCCGAGGTCGGCGAGCGCCTCGATCCCGTCGTCCACGGCGGTCTTCGACGACTCGACCGACACCACCCGACCGGACGGACCGACCTGCTCTGCGAGCACGGCCGCGAAGACCCCCACTCCGCCGTACAGATCCCATGCCGTCGCACCCTCCGAGGTCTGCGCCCAGTCGGCCACCGCAGCCGAATAGGTCGACGCGGCACCGCGGTGGGCCTGCCAGAAACCGGTCGGCGCCAACCGCCACTCGCGTTCGCCGACCCGCTCGACCACACGTCCCGATCCTTCGATCACCTTCTCCGGACGGCGCGCGTTCACCGCCGCCCGCCGCGACGCCGCGCCGCGCCGGCCCTGCCGTCGCGCACCACCCGAGAGGACCGGAGGTGCGATCTCCACCACGTGCCGCCGGCCGTCCGCGTCGAGTACGACCTGCAGCTCCGCTCCCGGCTGCCACACACGATCGGTGAGGCCGACGTAGGCGTGCGGATCGATCTGCGGGCACGCCAGTTCCGGGACGACCTCGTTGCTGCGGTACCGGCGGTATCCCGGGTTCCCCACCACGTCCACCGCGAGCCGGACCCGGGTGCGCCACAGGGTGCCGTTGGACGCACCGCCCGGCACCTCCTCGACGGTCACCTCGCGGTCCACCCCACCGAGCCGGCGCAGCTGCTCGGCCACCACCGCGCCCGTGAAACGGCGTTGCGCCTCGACGGTCATGTGCGCGAGGTCGCAGCAACCCGCCCCTCCCGGACCGGAGATCGGGCAGACCCGATCGACGCGGTCCTCGGACGCCTCGAGCACGTCCTCCACGTCGGCGAAGCAGAACGACCCGCCCCGATCCTCGGTGACCCGAGCGAAGACACGCTCCCCCGGCAGTCCGTGCCGCACGAACACGACGCGCCCCTCGAACCGCGCGACACACGCACCACCGTGGGCGGGATTGCCGAGGATCACCTCGATCCTCCGGCCGGACCAATCCGTACGCGGGTGTGCCTGACGATTCACCGCGGTTCCTCCTCGTTGTCCAACTGTCGATCCTGCCCGTTGGGGGCGGCCCGCCCCACCGCACCGGCGTCCGCGGACGAGCGCAGCTGCCAGGGCACACTCGTCACCATCACTCCCGGCTGGAAGAGGAGCCGGCTCTTGAGCCGCAGGGCGCTCTGGTTGTGGAGCAGTTGCTCCCACCAGTGCCCCACCACGTACTCGGGGATGAAGACGGTCACGACGTCGCGGGGAGAATCGCGCCGCACCCGGCGGACGTAGTCGAGGACGGGCCGCGTGATCTCCCGGTAGGGCGATTCGACGACCTTCAACGGCACGGTGAGATCGCTCTTCTCCCATTCGAGTACGAGACGCCGGGTGCTCTCGTCGTCGACGTTCACGGTGATCGCCTCGAGGGTGTCGGGGCGGGTCGCCCGCGCGTAGGCGAGGGCGCGCATCGTGGGCAGGTGCAAGGTCGAGACGAGCACGATCGAATGGGTGCGGCTGGGCAGCACCCCGTCCCAGTCCGCCCTCTCGAGTTCGGCGGCGACCGTGTCGTAGTGGTGCCGGATCGCCTTCATGAGCCCGAACGCGACGACCATGGTCACCACTGCGATCCACGCCCCGGCGGCGAACTTGCCCGTCAGCACGACCAGCAGCACCACCGACGTGGAGACGCACCCGACGCCGTTGATCAGCCGCGACCGCGCCATGCGGCCCAGCGCCGACGGATCCGTCTCGGTGCTCAGTTCCCGCGTCCAGTGCCGCACCATGCCGGCCTGCCCCAGGCTGAACGCGACGAACACACCCACGATGTACAGCTGGATGAGCCGGGTGACCTCGGCCTCGAAGACCCACACGAAGACGACGGCGATCCCGGCGAGGAAGAGGATGCCGTTGCTGAAGGCGAGCCGGTCGCCGCGGGTGTGGAACTGGCGCGGCAGGTAACGGTTCTGCGCGAGAACCGAACCGAGCACCGGGAATCCGTTGAAGGCCGTATTGGCGGCGAGCACGAGGATCACGGCGGTGACGATCGTGATCAGGACGAACGCGGCCGGCACCCCCTCGAAGACGGTGTGCGCCAGCTGGGAGAGCAGCGTCTTCTGCTCGTAACCCTCGGGTGCACCGCGCAGCTGGGTGTCGGGATGCTCGGCCACCACCACACCGAGCCGCTCGGCGAGGAAGACCACCCCGAGGAACAGCGTGACGGCGATGCCACCGAGCACCAGCAGGGTCGTCGCGGCGTTGCGTGCCTTCGGCTTCTTGAAGGCCGGCACCCCCGTGCTGATCGCCTCGACACCCGTCAGCGCCGCGCAACCGGACGAGAAGGCGCGCGCGAGTAGGAGGACGAAGGCGAGCGCGGTCAGATCCGTCTGCTCGGCGACGAGTTCGAAGTCCGCCGACTCCGCACGCAGGTCGTCGCCGAGGACGAAGATCCGGAACATCCCGGCCCCGAGCATCACCAGCATGCAGCCCACGAAGGTGTAGGTGAGCACGGCGAACGCCCGGCCGGCGCGCCGGAGTCCGCGCAGGTTCACCGCGGTGAGCAGCACGATCGCGACGACGACGAAGAGCACCTTGTGCCGGGCGACGAACGGGACGGCCGATCCGACCGTCGCCGCCGCGGACGACAGCGACACCGCGACCGTCAGGACGTAGTCGACGAGCAGCGCACTGCCGACGGTCAGCCCTGCCGTGGGCCCGAGATTCTTCGTGGCGACCTCGTAGTCGCCGCCGCCGGACGGGTAGGCGCGCACGGTCTGGCGGTAGCCGGCGACCACGATCACGAGCACGAAGGCGACAGCGAGTCCGATCCACGGCGAGAAGGCGTAGGCGGACAACCCCGCGACGGAGAGGACGAGGAAGATCTCCTCGGGTGCGTAGGCGACCGACGACAGCGCGTCGGAGGCGAAGACCGGCAGTGCGGTGCGCTTGGGCAGCAACTCGTGCCCGAGAGTGTCGCTGCGGAAGGGGCGACCCAGCACGAGCCGCTTCGCCGCGGTGGAAAGCTTGGACACGCGCAAAGCCTATGCGGTTCCGGCCCCGAAGTACCCCTCGGCCGGGTCACGACCTCTCGAAGATCGTCACGCGGTACCGTTCGGATCGGCGGTCCACAGCGGTCCGTCTCGGAAAGATCGACCGGAACGGAGTCCACTGGGGTGTACGTGGTGGTGATGGGGTGCGGTCGGGTCGGTTCGGCGGTGGCCACCGCACTCGTCCGGCTCGGCCACGAGGTCGCGGTCATCGACCGCGATGAGAGCGCGTTCGGACGACTCGGCCCGGACTTCCCCGGGCGCACCGTGCTCGGCATGGGCTTCGACCGCGACGTCCTGATCTCTGCCGGCATCGAACACGCCGACGCCTTCGCGGCGGTCTCGTCCGGCGACAACTCGAACATCATCTCGACGCGCGTGGCCCGCGAGACCTTCGGCGTCGAACGCGTCGTCGCGAGAATCTACGACGCCAAGCGGGCCGCCGCGTACGAGCGGCTCGGCATCCCCACCGTGGCGACTGTGCCGTGGACCACCGACCGTTTCCTGCATGCGCTCACGCACGACAGCGAGACCGCCCGCTGGCGCGATCCCACCGGATCCGTCGCCATCGCCGAGGTGAACGTGCACGAGGGGTGGGTCGGACGACGCGTCACCGACCTCGAGGATGCCACGGGTTCGCGCGTCGCGTTCCTGATCCGGTTCGGCACCGGGTTGCTGCCCGACCGCAGGACGGTGCTGCAGGCCGACGACTCCGTCTATATCGCGGCCGTGGCCGGTTCGGTTTCGGAGGCGATCACACACGCCGAGAACCCGCCGGTCGACGAGAACTGACCCGTCCACCCGAGAGGAAGCCCACATGAAGGTGGCGATCGCCGGCGCCGGAGCGGTGGGGCGCTCGATAGCGCGGGAACTGCTGCGCAACGCCCACGAGGTGATGCTCATCGAGCGCAAACTCGACCACGTAGAACCCGAGTCCGTGCCGGACGCGACGTGGGTACACGCCGATGCCTGCGAACTCAGCTCGCTCGAATCCACCGGACTCGAGCAGTACGACGTCGTGATCGCGGCGACGGGCGACGACAAGGCCAACCTGGTCCTCAGCCTGCTCGCGACCACCGAGTTCGGTGTTCCACGGGTCGTAGCCCGCGTCAACGATCCGCGCAACGAGTGGCTGTTCGACGAATCGTGGGGTGTGGACGTCGCGGTGTCCACACCGCGCATGCTCGCGGCGCTGGTCGAGGAAGCCGTCACCGTGGGCGATCTGGTGCGGCTGATGACGCTGCGCAAGGGCGCGAACCTGGTGGAGGTCACCCTGCGCGACACCACCGCCCTCGCCGGGAAACCGGTCCGGAAACTGGAACTGCCGCGCGATACGGCACTCGTGGCGATCCTGCGCGGCGGGCGGGTGATCGTCCCTCAGCCGGACGATCCGCTCGAAGGCGGGGACGAACTGCTGTTCGTCACGGCGGAGGACGTCGAGGATGATCTCCGGCAGGCGGTGAACCGCTAGTCGCGGAGCCGGTGCCGACCGGGGAGCCGCGGCTGCCCGTCGTGCGTGCCGTGCTCGTCGCGGGGCTTGTTCGACAGCCCGTCGTCCGTCGCCGGATCGTCGGCCGGCGCGTCACCGACCGTCTCCGAGGGCGCGGGTTCGACGATGCGGTCGGCACGCCGGACCGCCCAGAGGGTCACGAGCAGGGCAAGAGCAGTAAGCGGCCAGCCCATGCCGATCCGGGCCACCGCGAGCCAGCCGGTGCGGTCCTCGTCGTAGAGGTGGTTCTGCACGAGATAGCGACCGAGGAAGACCAGGGTCCACGCGAGGGTCGCGACGTCGTAGGCGCGCACCGCGGTGGTATGCGAACGCCACCGCGATCCCTGGCCGTTGAGCATCCCCCAGATCACGCCCACGAGCGGTCTGCGGACGAGCACGGACAACAGGAATGCGCCCCCGTAGACCAGGCTCGCGTAGATCCCGAAGAGGAAGTATCCCTTCGCGTCGCCGGTGCGATGAGCGATGAAGGCACACAGGGCGACTCCGAAGAAGCCCGAGATCGCGGGCTGGATGGGGGTGCGCTGGATCAGGCGCCACACGAGCACCGCGAGGGCGACGCCCAGCGCGGACCAGATGGCGACGGTGAGGCCCCACAGGCTGTTGACGGGGACGAACACCAGCACCGGCAGCGTCGAATAGACCAACCCGCTGATCCCACCGAGTTGTTCGAGCATCGTCTGCTGGTTGGTGTCGCTCACTCCTACGAGCCTGCCACATCCGGCACAGGGGTACGACCCTGCGTGCACCAGGGGCACCACTCCGCGCGCACAGAGGTCAGGCGGGCTCGCGCAGCTCGTAGTAGGGGTTGTAGATCACCTTGCGTCCGTCGCGTTCGCCGACACGACCGCGGACCATCAACGTACGCCCGGGCTCGATCCCCGGAATGCGCCGACGACCGATCCACACGAGCTGGATCGAGTCGGTCCCGTCGAAGAACTCCGCCTCGACGACGGCGGCAGCGGCACGCGAACACGACTCGACACTGCGAAGACGTCCGTACATGGTCACTTCCTGACCGCGGGCGCATTCGACGACGGGTAGGGCGCCCGTGGAGTGCGAGGATTCGGCCATCTGCTCGGCATCGAGTTCTTCGATGTCCTCGGTGAGCCGCCGTGTGAGCCGACGCAGGTAGCCGGCCGGGGAAGCCATAACACGCTCCTGTACGGAAGGGGCACGGATCTCGCGCCACCGAACTCTTCTTCGCCCGCCACTGTAGACCCATTCTCGCCGGATACAAGTTGCACGGTGCACACGCGCGTGCAGCCGTCGGTCGTCCTGCTGTGCGGGCAGGTGAGCGCGGTCTCCGGGGTTCGATGGTGCAGGATCGTCCGCATGTCCCACAGCGAATCCCCGGTCCCCCCGACCGCCGGCACCGCGGTCGTGCTTCCCGGCACGGGTTCGGACGCATGCTTCGCCGAGAAGGCGTTCGGCGCCGAACTCCGACGGCGGAGCATCATCCCGATCGCCGTCGATCCGGATCCGCGCGGTGTGGTGGCGAGCTATCTCACCGCGCTCGACGAGGCGGCCGAGAACGGGCCGATCCTCGTCGGAGGGGTGTCGATCGGTGCAGCCGTCGCGTTGAGGTGGGCATACGACAATCCGGACCGGGTCGTCGGCGTCCTCGCTGCCCTACCTGCATGGACCGGCGATCCGCGGGAGGCGCCGGCCGCCGCGAGCGCGCGGTGGACGGCCTCCGAACTGCGCGCCCACGGGCTCGATACGGTCACCGCTGCGATGACGGCGTCGAGTCCGCCCTGGCTCGCCCGGGAATTGACGCGTTCGTGGAGCGCCCAGTGGCCCGATCTCCCGTCCGCGCTGGACGAGGCCGCACACTACCGGGCACTCGACGTCGACGAACTGCGTGCCGTGACCGTGCCGGTCGGTATCACCGCCGCGGTGGACGACGCGGTTCATCCGCTCGCAGTGGGGCGGCAATGGTCGCGGGAGATCCCTCACGCGGAACTCGCGACGGTGACACTCGAACAGGTCGGGGACGACCCCTCCGTGCTCGGGAGGTTGTGCCTCGCCGCGCTCGACAGGATCGTCCCCGTCCCGAACCGATGATCGGTACCGGCCTCAGAAGCCGAGTTGCTGCATCGCCGAACCGGATTCGCCGCGGCGCGGCGGCGTCTGCCGGGCGGGCGGGACCTGCTGCGTCTGCTGGGCGGGCTGTTCCGGCGGGGCCGTCCGCGGAACGGGCTGCGCCGGAGCTGCGCCCTGTTGCTGCTGCGCGGCGGCCTGCTGTTGCTGCTGCGCGGCGGCCTGCTGTTGCTGCTCCTGCGCCGCGACGAGCTGGCGGGTGAGTGCCTCGGGCAACACGATCGGCAGCGGTGTACGCACCGGATGGGGTTCGGATCCGCGACGGACGACGGTGCCGGAGATCACCGACCGTGCGATCCCGACGAGTTCGGAGTCGGCTCCGGCGTTCCCCGAGGGCGCCGCGACGACACAGCGGATCATCCAGCGGAAGCCGTCGACACCGATGAACCGGAGATCCGCGTTCGCGGTCCTGCCGTGCAGTTCGCGACCCCACGGCCCCGATTCGATGCTGACCTCGGCCTTGTCGTTGCGCAGCGTCTCCGCGAGCTCGGCGGCGACCTCACGCCACTGTCCCGGCGACTTCGGTGCGGCGTACGCGGAGACCGTGATGCGCCCGAACTGGGTCACGAGATGGACGTTCTGCGGCGTCCCGTTCGGAGCCATCTCGACCTGGATCTGACCACCGGCCGGCAGCGGTACGAGCACGGATCCGAGGTCGAGACGGGAGGCGGTCACCGTCTCCTCGTCGACCTCGTCGATGTCGTACGGGCCGGAATCGGCCGCACTTCCGGTGGCGTACTCGTCGTACTCCTCGTCGGCGGGCTCGTCGTACGCGCCGAGGTCGCCGGCGGAAGCGGCGTCGGTCGCCTCGATGTTCGACCCGCGGTCCTTGCGGCGTCGTCCGAACATGTCAGGAACCCTCCTTCACGAGGCCGGCGTGCCCGCCGCTCGATCCGTATCCGCCGCTGCCCCGCGCCGTGTCGTCGAGCTCGTCCACTTCGACGAATTCGACGAGTTCGACACGCTGGACGAGCAGCTGCGCGATGCGGTCGCCTCGGCGGAGTTCGACGGCGCGCTCGGTGTCGTGGTTGATCAGACACACCTTGATCTCTCCACGGTAGCCCGCGTCCACCGTCCCAGGAGTGTTCACGACGGACAGACCGAACTTGGCGGCGAGGCCCGAACGCGGGTGGATCAGGCCGACCGTGCCCACGGGCAGCGCGACGGCGATGCCGGTGCCGACGAGCGCCCGCTCCCCCGGGCCGAGGGTCACGTCGACCGACGTGCACAGGTCCACACCGGCGTCACCGGGGTGGGCACGAGTGGGCACGGGGAGCTCCGGATCGAGCCGGCGCAGCGGTATCGGGGGAAGATCGGTCACGTCGTCCGAGACTACTCGCGTGCCGGGTCGCTCCGCCGAGGCGACTATCCTTACGGTGTGTCCCGTTCCTCGCGCACCTCACCGACTACACCTCCGACGGCCGACGCTCCGACCTTCTCGGAGCGGATGTGGGTGCCGTGGTGGTGGTGGCCGATCGGGCTCGGTGTGGCCGCCCTGCTCGCGGCCGAGCTGCACATGGGTGCCCCGGGGATGTACGCGTGGCTTCCCTACGTCCTTCTGCTCCCGGTCCCGATCTGGGTCCTGACCTGGCTCTCACGCAGCCGGGTCGAGGTGGTCGACGGCGAACTCGTCGTCGGTCGCGCACATCTGCCCGTCGACGTGATCTCGCGGGGTGTGGTGGTTCCGGCGTCGGCCAAGAGCGCCGCGATGGGCCGCCAGCTCGATCCGGCGGCGTTCGTCCAGCACCGTCCCTGGGTGCGGACCATGGCGCTCGTCGTGCTCGACGACCCGGAGGATCCGACACCCTACTGGCTGGTGAGCACGCGGCGGCCTGCCGAACTGCTCGCGGCGCTGGGTTGCGACGAGTCGGGCCGCAAGGACGATCCGACCCGCAAGTAGGCTGTTCGAACGGGCACCGGGTCCCCGGATACGACAGGGCCCGGATACGACACGGCCCCGGATGCCGGGAACAGCAGAGGCTGCCGCGGCGCCGGGGCACGCAGGAGGGAGACGCGGGTGACCACGGCGCATCGTCGTCACCCGGCCTCGTTTCGCACCTATGTCCTCACGCTGCCCTATGTCCTCACGCTGCGCAGTCCCGGCAGATCATGACACCGTTCTCCTCGCTCGCGAGTCTGCTCCGGTGATGCACCAGGAAACAGCTCGAGCAGGTGAACTCGTCGGCCTGCTTCGGGACGACACGCACCGACAGCTCTTCGCCGGACAGATCCGCCCCGGGCAGCTCGAAGGACTCGGCGGTGTCCGATTCGTCGACGTCCACCACAGCGGACTGGGCCTCGTTGCGCCGGGCCTTCAGTTCCTCGAGTGAATCCTCCGACACATCGTCGCTGTCGGTCCGCCGGGGTGCGTCGTAGTCAGTCGCCATTTCCTCTTACCTTCTAGTACTCGTACCGGTAGCCGGCCGGGGCACGGACGGTGCTCCCGGCCAGGGCAACGCACGGCCGTCCGTTGGAGTTCCCGACGGGTGTGCCATTGCTGTGGCATACCCGAATTGACTCTGTTTTCGCGCCGCACCGCCCATTCTTGGACGGTTCGGCCGCCGAACAATAGCCGACCTCACGCACGAATATGCAATCGATGCGTGGAAACGCCGGGAATTGTCTGGCAATCGTCATCAACAACACAACGGCTCGTGACATTTCCTCGGGTCGGCGGTTCCACCGACCACGTCCGCGACCTCTACAGTGAGTGCGACGAACACGGCATGACACGAGAGGCAGGGCCGCGTGGTTTCCCTGATCACCGAAGGAAGCGCAACCGATGACCGCGGCCGCCCGTTCCGTCGGCGCCGGGTGGTCCCGGCCGCCGTGGCGGGTGCCGTCCTCGCCGCAGGCACGATCGTCGTGTGGTCCTCCGTGTTCACCTCGTCCGAGCCCGTCACGACCACCGTGGCGTGCAACGCTCCCCCGACCGAGGCCACCGACCCCGAAGGCCCGCAACCGGCTCCGCTCGGCGAGGTCGTGGACCGGTCGACGCTGCTCGAGGTCGAACCCGCTCCCCTGACGGCCACCCGGGTGCGCGTCTACAACGCCAACGGCGAACGCGGCCAGGCCACGCACGTGGCCGCTCAGCTGAGCGATTACGGTTTCTCGAGCCCGCCCGACGTGCAGGCCGGCAACGATCCGGTCTACGTCGACCAGAACATGCAGTGCCAGGGGCAGATCCGCTTCGGCGAGGCCGGGCGCGCTGCTGCGTCCTCGGTGTGGTTGCTCGCCCCGTGCGCCGAGTTGGTGCAGGACACACGCGAGGACGACACCGTCGACCTCGCGCTGGGAACCTACTTCCGGGACATCTCCCCCGGGGCGGATGCCGAAGAGGTCCTGCGGGCACTACGCGAGGTCCCGGCGGGCGAGGAGACGGCTCCGCTCGACCTCGATCTACTCACGGCCGCACGCAATGCCCGGTGCTGAATCTCTTTTCACAGACCGTGCATCCTGTTTTTCGTCACTGTTGCGGCAAAAGGTGACGAACCACAATTCATGATGTGACGAAACGGTCAATTCGGAATTGCGTCGAGCGCTCCGATTTCGGCGAGCAGAGTTTCGAAATCGGCCGCGATCCCCGGCGCGGCCGCGACCGTGAGTTCCCCGTCGTCCCCGGTGCCGCTCGGGACACGCACCACCGCACCGGCTTCCGCAGCGACGAGCGCCCCCGCCGCCCAGTCCCAGGGACCGAGTCCGTGTTCGTAGTGGGCGTCGACCCTGCCGGCCGCGACCATGCACAGGTCCAGGGCGGCCGCTCCGACACGCCGGATGTCGCGCACCCTCGGTAGCAGCGCTGCCACCAGCTCACCCTGACGTGCGCGTCGTGCCGGCGAGTACGAGAAGCCGGTCGCCACGAGCGCCAGTCGCGGATCCGTCACGGGATTGCATCGCAACGGCACCCGCGTGCCGTCGACGTCCAGATGGGCACCGAGACCCTCTGCCGCCGAGAACGTCTCCCCCGAGGCGATGTCGACGACGGCACCGGCCACCGAGCGTCCGTCGACCCGCGCGGCCACCGAGACCGCCGAGGCGGGGAGTCCGTAGACGAAGTTGACGGTGCCGTCGATGGGATCGACCACCCAGACGACTCCGCTCGCGGCAGTCGCCGTCCCGCCGTCGGCCCCGGTCTCCTCGCCGAGGAAGGCGTCGCCCGGCCGCAGTTCCGTGAGCCGACGCCGGATGAGTTCCTCACTCTCGGTGTCGGCGGCGGTGACGGGATCGGTCACCGTCGATTTCGTCCCCACACTGGCGGCCTCCCCCGAGCCCGGAGGACCGAACAGTTCGACCCGGCGTACACGGACGTAGGACGCGGCCTCACGGGCGACGGTCACCGCCACATCCCTCAGCGCGGACAACTCGGATTCGGGGATTGTTCTCTGTGCGTGCACGAACCGATCCGAACACAGTGCCGACGGTTTCGCCACCGACCCCGCACCCGGTGACACCGGGCACTATCGTTTCCACGAGCGGAGCAGCCGGCCCCACCCAGCGAGAGGAAGTACGCAATGGCACAGGACGTCCCCACGGACCGAGCGACTCCCGTCAACCACGGATTCGGAGTCGACATCGGGGGAAGTGGCGTCAAGGGTGCCGTGGTGGATCTCGACACGGGCCGCTTGGTCGGCGACCGCATCAAGATCCTCACTCCGCAACCGTCCACTCCCGAGGCCGTGGCGAAGACGGTGGCGCAGATCGTCGAACAAGCCGGCTGGACGGGTCCCGTCGGCGTGACCCTGCCGAGCGTGGTCACCGGAGGTGTCGCCCGCACCGCCGCCAACATCGACAAGTCGTGGATCGGGACCGACGCCGGATCCCTCTTCTCGCGGGTGCTCGGCGGCCGGGACGTCTCGGTGCTCAACGACGCGGACGCCGCGGGAATCGCCGAGGACCGCTTCGGTGCCGCCAAGGACACCGACGGCGTGGTGATCCTCCTGACCTTCGGCACCGGGATCGGTTCGGCCGTGCTGCACAACGGTGTACTGCTGCCCAACACCGAGTTCGGGCACATGGAGGTCGACGGCAAGGAGGCCGAGCACCGCGCCGCCTCGTCGGTCAAGGAGCGCAACGACCTGTCGTACAAGCAGTGGGCCAAGGAGGTCTCGCGCGTCCTCGCCCGCTTCGAGGATCTGCTCTGGCCCGACCTGTTCATCGCGGGCGGCGGCATCAGCCGCAAGCACGAGAAGTGGATCCCGCTCCTGACCAACCGCACCCCGGTGGTCCCCGCCGAACTGCGCAACGCGGCGGGAATCGTAGGGGCTGCTTATGCTGCGAAAACAGGTGTCACTCCCTGAGTCCGGCGCATCGGCCGCCCGAGGGATCGTTACAATGGTCCCCAGCAGGCCGGAACCGGCCCTCATCCCGACAGACCTCTCCGCCGGAATCACTCTGGCGCGACGCCGCACTACCTCGTCACGAAAGGGCGTACGTGGCAGCCACCGACATCCACACCGCTGATTCCGCCAACGAATCGGCACCCGTTGCGGACGCTTCGAGCGTCGCAGGCGCTGCGGACTCCGCGGAGGGCACCGCTCCCGGTGCCAAGCCGCCGGCGAAGAAGACCGCTGCGAAGAAGGCCCCCGCGAAGAAGGCGGCCGCCAGGAAGGCTCCTGCGAAGAAGGCAGCCGCCAAGAAGACCACCGCGAAGAAGGCAGCGAAGAAGGCCACGAAGGCTGCGGGTTCGGGCGACGAGGACTTCGTCGCCACCGAGGAAGCGGACCTCGCAGACCTCGAGGTCTCGGAGGGTGATCTCGCCGGCGCCGAGGATGTGGTGGTCGAGGACGACGAGCCCAGCGAGAAGGACAAGGCCTCGGGCGACTTCGTCTGGGACGAGGAGGAGTCCGAGGCGCTGCGTCAGGCACGCAAGGACGCCGAGCTCACCGCCTCGGCCGACTCCGTGCGCGCCTACCTCAAGCAGATCGGCAAGGTCGCCCTCCTCAACGCCGAGGAGGAAGTCGAGCTCGCCAAGCGCATCGAGGCCGGTCTGTACGCGACCCACATGCTGCAGCAGCTGGCGGCGAAGGGCGAGAAGCTCCCCGTCGCGCAGCGCCGCGATCTGAACTGGATCTGCCGCGACGGCAACCGGGCCAAGAACCACCTGCTCGAGGCGAACCTCCGTCTCGTCGTCTCGCTCGCCAAGCGCTACACCGGCCGCGGCATGGCGTTCCTGGACCTGATCCAGGAAGGCAACCTCGGTCTGATCCGCGCGGTCGAGAAGTTCGACTACACCAAGGGTTACAAGTTCTCCACCTACGCGACCTGGTGGATCCGTCAGGCCATCACCCGTGCCATGGCCGACCAGGCCCGCACCATCCGTATCCCGGTGCACATGGTCGAGGTCATCAACAAGCTCGGTCGTATCCAGCGCGAGTTGCTCCAGGATCTGGGCCGCGAGCCCACGCCCGAGGAGCTCGCCAAGGAAATGGACATCACGCCGGAGAAGGTGCTGGAGATCCAGCAGTACGCGCGTGAGCCCATCTCCCTCGACCAGACGATCGGCGACGAGGGCGACAGCCAGCTCGGCGACTTCATCGAGGACTCCGAGGCCGTCGTGGCCGTCGACGCCGTCTCCTTCACCCTGCTGCAGGATCAGCTGCAGTCGGTGCTCGAGACCCTGTCCGAGCGTGAAGCGGGCGTCGTGCGTCTGCGCTTCGGCCTCACCGACGGCCAGCCGCGTACCCTCGACGAGATCGGTCAGGTCTACGGCGTGACGCGCGAGCGCATCCGTCAGATCGAGTCGAAGACCATGTCGAAGCTGCGCCACCCGTCGCGGTCGCAGGTGCTGCGCGACTACCTCGACTGACATCTGTCACGAAGAACGAGGGCCATCCGATCGGGCGGCCCTCGTTCTTCGTTCCGGACCCCGAGGTCAGCAGAAGAAGGCCGCTGGAGAAGGGGCCGCTAGAGAAGCTCCGGTTCGTCTCCGGGAAGGCGCTGTCGCTCGTCACCTCCGGGGAGTCGTGTGGATGCGAACCGCATCACCGGTTCGACGACCCGCGCGGCCACCGGACCGAGCACGGCGGTGATCATCACGTATGCCGAAGCGATCGCCGCGAGGCGACTGTCGACGTGTCCGGAGGCGACGGCCAGCCCGGCGATCACGATGGAGAACTCTCCCCGGGCGATGAGTGCCGCGCCGGCGCGCGCCCGGCCCATCACGGCGATACCGTGACGGGCCGCCGCGATCCATCCGGTGACGAGCTTCGTCAGCGCGGTCAGCACGGCCAGCAGGATCGCCCAGCCGAGCACCGGCGGTATCGCCGTCGGATCGGTGTTCAGCCCGAAGAAGACGAAGAAGATGGCGGCGAACAGGTCGCGGAGCGGTTCGAGGACCCGGACCGCGTTGTGTGCCGTCGAACCGGAGATGGCGATGCCCAGCAGGAAGGCGCCCACGGCCGCGGACACCTGCAGGGCCGACGCGATCCCCGCCACCAGCAGCGCTGCGCCGAGCAGCTTGAGCAACAGCGTTTCCCGATCGGGGCTGTCGAGCACGACCGAGACGTAGCGCCCGTATCGCACCACCAGCACCAACACCACGGTGACGAGACCGAGTGAGATCGCGACGGCTTCGAGGCCGCCGAGCAGACTCACGCCCGCCAGGATCGCAGTGAGGATCGGGAGGTAGACGGCCATCGCGAGATCCTCGAAGACGAGGATCGACAGGACGACCGGTGTCTCGCGGTTGCCGAGGCGCCCCAGATCGGCGAGGACCTTCGCCACGATCCCGGACGACGAGATGTAGGTGACACCCGCAAGCACGAAGGCGCCGATGGGTCCGAGACCCAGGATCAGCGCGATGGCGGCTCCCGGCACCGCGTTCAGGGCGAGGTCGAGCAGGCCTGCCATCCGGGAGCGTCGCAGACCGCTGATCAACTCGTTCGCTGTGTACTCGAGACCGAGCAGCAACAGCAGCAGGACCACGCCGATCTCGCTGGCGATGTGACTGAACGCCCCGATATCGCCGAGCTGGATGAAGCCACCATTGCCGAAGCACAGGCCGCCGATCAGATAGAACGGGATCGGCGACATGCCGATCCGCGCCGCGAGCCGTCCGAGGACGCCGAGTCCGAAGAACACCGCACCCAGTTCGATGAGTGCGAGTGTCGTCGTGTCCATTCTGCGGGATCAGCCGTTGCGCAGGATCCTGGCGGCCGCGTCGAGACCGTCGGCCGTTCCGACCGTCACCAGGATGTCCCCACCCGTGAGAACGAAGTCGGGTGTCGGGGACGGCATGACCTGACCGGCACGCATCACGGCCACGACGGACACACCGGTGCGGGTGCGCAACGCGGTGTCGCCCAGTACCGCTCCGTCGAACCGTGAATCCTCGTGGATGTGGAGCTGGCGGGTGAGGATTCCGGGCAGGTCGCGGTGGTCCTCACGCAACTGGGCGACGAGCTGTGGGGCACCGAGCAGATTGCTGAGCGTCGCCGCCTCCTCGACGGTGAGAGGCAGGGAGGCCGCACACGCGTCGGGGTCGCCCGCCTTCGAGATGATGAGGTCGCTGTGACCGTCCCGATGGGTGATCACCCCGATGCGGCGCCCGGAGGCCAGTTCGAAGTCCTTGCGTACACCGATCCCGGGAAGCGGCGTCACGTCGACGATCATGGTCGAAAGACTAGTCCTCCGGACCGACGGCGTCCGCTCGCTCCCGGTCGAGGGGCGGGAACCGACCGTCCGGTCCCGGCAGGTAGGGCGTCACCTCCACAACGACGTCGACGGGCAGGGGCCCGTAGAGGTGCGGAAAGCGCATCGAATCCGGGTCCTCCGGTACGCCGGGTTCGAAACGGAGCGGGTCGACGAGGCGCGTCGGGTCGACGCGCAGCAGGAGGAGGTCCGTGCGGCCTGCGTACAACCGGTCGGCGGGCAGGTGCACCTGGTGCGGGGTCGACAGGTGGACGAAACCCTGGGTCCCGAGGGAGTCCGGCACGACCGCCCCGAGGGGTCGGAAGTGGTCCCAGTCGTCGCGGGAGATGATGTGCAGCAGGGTCTCGGTCATGGCGTCATTGTGCGTCGGACAGCCCGTCCGGGGCGTTTCCGGCCCCCTCGGGCTCTGCGCTGTGAGCGAACACACCGTGCGGAAAACGGCCATGTCGAAGCATTTTCGCTGTTCGATGCGTGAAACACGCCACCATTGGGCATCCAGGGGAACAACACGTGAATACGAATCGTCTGTCAGAGTAGATCCACCGCGCCGGCCGGTGCGGCGGACCAGACCCCGGCACCCGATATGAGCGGTGGCCAGTTTGGAGGAGTCATGCCCGGTACGTTGACCAGCCCGAAATTGACCGCTGCAGATCGCTGCGATCGGTGCAATGCCGCCGCTCGTGTCCGCGCCGTCCTTCCGACCGGCGGAGAACTGTTGTTCTGCGGGCACCACGCGAACGAGCACACCGACCGCCTCCGTGAACTCGGAGCGACGATCGTGAGCGAGTCCGACGCCACCGTGTGATCCGCCGTCCGGAACCACGGTTCCGAGACCCGACCGAACGGGGGGGCCCCCCCCCGGGGGGGGGCGGGGGGGGGGGGGGCCAAAAAACACGCGCGACGGACCCGCGGGGGGGGGGGGGGGGGGGGGCCGACCCCCGCGGGCCCCCCCCCCCCCCGGCCCCCC